>SMVT01000162.1 GCA_004357365.1 Nitrospina sp. | reverse complement strand
TTGCCGGCCAGGGTCATGGCACCGAACAGGAATATTAAAACGCCGCCCCAGTAGGTCAATGAATCGAGATAGTCGCGGAGAATGGTCCCCAGCAGACTGGCGGAGGCGCCCATCACTACAAACAGCGTGGCCAGCCCGCAGAAAAACGCGAACGAGTTGAGGGTCATCCGGGTCCGGCTGGTCTGCGCGGTGATCGCGAAGTAGGCCGGCAGGATCGGCAGAGTGCACGGGGAAAGAAAACTGAACAAACCGGCCAACAGCGACAGCAGGGTCAACACCAGAATCCCGGACTGGGGCAGTTTGGCTTCCGGCTCGAAGGGATTGAACGCGGAGTCGGCGCCGGTTCCCAGACCCGCTTCTGTTGTTGGGGTCGAGCTGCCGAATAAACCGTCGCCGGGGGCCGACCGTGCCGGCGCATTGTTCTGTGCCGGAGCGTTGGGGAAAGTGGAGGCCGCCTGGAATCCCTTGGGGGCCGACGCACTGACGCAACGGAACCCGACGTCCGAGGCGCCCTGATCGGGGTCGGCATACTGGCGGTATCCGGTTTTTGCAAATTCCTTCAACACCCGGGCATAAAAGTCGCCGGGGAAGTGCCCGATGTCGGACACCGAGGCGCCCCGGATCACCTTGAACCCCTGACCGAAATCGGCGAACTGGAACCTGTTGCCGGGGTAGGGAGTGTAGTCCCCGTCCACCCATTCCCAGACGTTGCCGACCAGGTCGTTGACTCCGGCCGGGGTGGCGCCTTTCGGGAAGGAGCCGACCGGTGCGAGGGCGAGTTTGGATCCCCGTTTGTTCGGAAGATTGGCGCGGCCGGTCTCGAACGTATTGCCCCAGGGATAGGCCCGCCCGGTGGTGCCACGGGCGGCGCGTTCCCATTCCTTTTCGGTCGGCAGGCGCTTGCCCGCCCACTGGCAGAAATTGGCGGCGTCGAACCAGGTTACCCAGACCACCGGATGATCGGCCCTGCCCTCGGGGAAACGGGTGTCCTGCCAGCCTTGGGGCGGCGCGTAATAGCCGAGCTTTTCAATCAATATTTGGTATTCGGGATGGGTGGGCAAATCTTCCAGAAATTTCCGGTAGCGGCGATGGGTCACTTCATGGCGGTCGATATAAAAACCCTTGAGAAACGGTTTCTGTTCGGGTTGGGAATCCTGGTACAGGGGTTTGGGAATGCCCATGGAGGCGGCCAGGCCCGCGCTGTCGGTCTGGTTGGTTCCGAACACAAACTGCCCGGCAGGTATGAATACCATGTCCCTTTCCAGCGGGTTGTCCGGCCCGTTGTCGTGGGCCCAGGAAAGCGGCGCGGGGCTGCACATCACGAGTGCCCACAGAACCAGCATTCCTGAAATTTTCAGCACGATACTTTTTGCGTTTCTTGGCATGGAGCGGGTAGCAGATTCTCCGTGGCAGTTATGGGGATTTGAAGCAGTTGATCGAAGTACAGCAGGGTTTTGGGGTCCGACCAGTTTTCGGCGCCGTTCAGGACGCCGATGATCTGCCCCTGCGGGTCGATCAGAAACGTGGTGGGCAGGCTGATCACGCCGAACTGGTTGCTGATTTTCAGTTTGGGATCCAGGCCGACCATGAAGGTGAAGTTTTGTGCCTGAATATAAGGTTCCACCACCTGTGCCCCGAAGATATCGTTGGATATGGCGATCACCTTAAGATTGCGCTCTTTGAATTTCCGGTACAGCAACTCCAGGGAGGGCATCTCCACTTTGCAGGGGCCGCACCAGGTGGCCCAGAAATTGATCAAAAGGTAGTTTCCCTGAAAGTCGTTCAACGCCACTTCATGGCCGTCGAGGGTTTGCAGAGTGAAGGCAGGTGCGGAGACCGGAGGGTCTTCCCCGGCCAACGCCGGGGCGGCCGTCCACAGGGTGAGGACGGCGATCCATAACAGGAGTCTGGGAACTGCCGGGGGGTCCAACAATGTCCAATTCAAGCGGGTGGGCATGGGGCTTTGGGGTCAATGCAATTCAGGAAATTCAAAATGCAGCGGCATGGACCGGGTTATTCAACAGATTCGATGCACCGGACCATGGGGATGGCTTTTTTTAGAGCGCGCTCGATGCCCATTTTCAGGGTCATGAGGGAACTGGAACAGGAACTGCACGAGCCGACCAGACGCAGCCTCACAATCCCGTCATCAATGTCCACCAGTTCGACGTTGCCGCCATCCTGCATGAGTTGTGGACGAAGAGTTTCGAGGACCGATTCCACTTCCTCTCTCATTTCATCCACTTCCTCTTTTATTTCATCCACTTTAATTTACCCCTCAATCTATGGTCAAATAATTATTCACCGACCAAGGCTTCCTTCTTGGTCAAAAGCTCCTCTTTGGTTTCCACATGCTCCGGGTTGTTCGGAATGCAATCCACGGGGCACACCTCCACGCACTGGGGATCGTCATACCAGCCGACACACTCGGTGCATTTTTCCCATTCGATGATGTAGATTTCATCCCCCTCGGTAATTGCTTCGTTGGGGCATTCCGGTTCGCAGACTCCGCAATTCACGCAATCATCATTAATCAATAAAGCCATACCATATCTCCTTCAATAATACAGGTAGCCTGTTTTATGCGCTATAAGGACAGTTTTTCAAACCCCTGTGTTTCAGGATTCCATTCAAAAAAAGCCTGATCCCTGATTTCCCTATTATATACCGAGATGACCAGATACCGGGCATCCGGATAGGCCGGTTCATTGTCGAACAGGGCCATCTGCTTATCCTCTTCCGAAAAATACGCGTCGTGCTCCGGATGCGAGTGATAAAACAGCTTGATCACCAAGTCCTGTTCCGCCGCCTTTTTCATGATCCGCATCAATTCCCCGGGATCTATAAAATAAGCGGTGCGGGCATCCCGGCGGTAGGTTTGCGGGTCCTGTTCGTGCAACTGGTTCTGAATATTCGTGCACTGGAAAATGATATCCTTTTCCGGGTGATCCGGCTTTCCAATCACGATCCCGCAGCATTCGTTGGGATACTCCGCCAAAGCGTGTTCCCGCGCTTCGGCCAACTTGTCCTCGGCCCAGGGAATCATTGGATTTCAGAGCTATTTTGAAACGCCGGGGGTGGTTTGTCAACGAGTTTCTAACCCCCGCCCGCGTGCCGTGAAAAAAGAACGATTATCGCTGTAAAAGTATGATTTATTGGTCCTTTCGCAGCAGGATCACACGTGGGAGCGCACCACCAGGTTGTTTTCCACCGTAATCTGACAGGCCAGGCGGAGGTTGGGATTTTTCTGCAACGCCTTAGCGAGCTTTTTGTTCTCGACTTCGTTGCGGTCCGCCACCTGGCCGGAGAGGATTTCCACCCGGCACGTGCCACACAGGCCCCTTCCCCGGCAGTTTAATAATTTGAAGATATGGGCGTATATTCCGAGCTTGGCCCCGATGGCCGCCTCGCGGAGGTTGGCCCCGGGTTCCACCTGAATCGTTCGATTGTGGTTTTCAAACCGGACCTCTAGCATGCTTCCACCTGCACATATTCACCCAGGGCGTCCTTTCCCAAAAATCCGTGAAACGCACTGCCCACCGTCGAGCAGGCCGTGGTCATGTGGACGAATTGGGAAGCCCCGGTTTCCGTTTTTAATACACCGACCTGCGAATAAGGCGGAATTCTACCGCCGCAGTTAGCGCATTCCACCGAAACCCGTTCGCAGAGCGACAACAGGCACTCGGGACAAAACGCGGGATCGAACACGTGGATCTCCTGGCCGTCAAATTCCACCACCGTGGGCCGGCGGGAAACCCCGGTCCTGCATTCGGAACAAAGAATCGTTGGTGAATAATTGGAGGCGGTCGTTGACATCATGATCCCGGTTTCAGTGTCCTAATAATGCCCTTTATAAACGGCACATTGTACACTAAAGGGGATTAATTAATGCAAACTTTTCTCATCTCATCGAAGTTGTCGAGGACTATTCCCACACCCTTGACGATAGTGGTCAAGGGGTCGTTGGGAACGAAGGTTTTGAGGTTGGTGGCCTCTTCGATGAGTTTGTCGAGGCCGCGGAGCAAGGCGCCGCCGCCGGTGAGGTAGATTCCGTTGGAATAAATATCGGCCGACAACTCTGGCGGGGTTTTCTCGAGGGCCCGCATCAACACCGTGATGACCGCGGCCACCGGCTCTTTAATCGCCTCGCGGATTTCTTCATCGGAGATGGTGAGGGATGTGGGAATTCCGGTTTTGATGTTGAGCCCGCGGACTTCGGTGGTCAGTTTGGGTTTCACGGGGTAGGCACTGCCGATCTGGATCTTGGCCCGCTCGGCTTCGAATATGCCGATACTCAGATGATGTTGCAGGCGCATGTAACGCAAGATGGCTTCGTCCATCTCGTCGCCGGCGACCCGGATGGATTCGCCGTAGGCGATAGCGGAAAGGGACGTCACCGCCACATCGGTGGTGCCGCCGCCGATATCGACCACCATGTTGCCTTCCGCTTTATGGACGGGAATGCCGACGCCGATGGCCGCCGCCATGGGTTCCTCGACGAGGAACACTTCCCGCACGCCCGCCATGGTGGCCGCGTCGATGACCGCTTTTTTTTCGACCTGGGTGATGCAGGTGGGAATACCCACCACCATGCGCGGCTTGATGAACCGGTAGTTTTTCAGGACTTTTTCGATGAAGTATTTGATCATCTTGTTGGTGATCTCGAAATCGGCGATCACCCCGTCCTTCATCGGCCGAATGGTCTGGAGTTTATTGTGGGTGCGGCCGTACATTTTTTTGGCTTCCAGCCCGACTTCCTCCACCTTGCTGAACCCGGCGCCGTTTTTGCTGACCGCCACCACGGAAGGTTCGTTCAAAACGATTCCCCGGTTCTTGATATAGATCAGTGTGTTGGCCGTGCCCAGGTCCATCGCGATGTCGACCATGAAATAATCGGAAATATTTTTAAAAAAATTCCTAACCATGCGCGTTCTCCCGGGGCTGACGGGTTCGGGTCCAGGAGGCCTCGATCAATTGTTTCAAATCCCTGCCGTCGCTCGGAGACGAAGCCAGGCCGTAATCGAACTCCACTTCCACCGGCGTTTTGCCCAGGGTAAACGGCAGACGGGACAGCTCGTGCTGAATGGAGTCTTCGAGTTCGCAGGCCTGCTCTTCGATAATGCCGATCAAAAGAAGGATCAGTCCTTCCTCGGAACGCTTGATGAACAGCTTGAGAAGTTTCACCTTGTCGGACAGATGGATGGCGATTTGATCGAGCAGGCGATCGGCCTGCACCTGCCGGTTTCCATTGAAAAGGGTTTTACCGTTTTTGATGCGAATGGACAGAACCGAAACCGGCGTGTCTCTCTTGATGATTTCCGCTTCAAAGGCTTTCACGTGGACCGGCATGAAATATTGGGAAGCGGGTGCCGCCTGCTCTTCCGGCTTCGGGATCAGTTCGGCGGGCGGCTGCGGATTCATCTGGCCCAGCGCCGAAGCGGTGAAGGCGGTCATGAGCGTCAGCTTGTTCAGTTCCGTCTGTTGCAAGCCGTTGGCCGCGTGGGTGGCGCAGACCACCAGACCAAGCATGCGTTTTTCGTTGGCGATCGGCGCGGCCATCACCGCACCGAACGATTCCGGAGATTCGTTTTCGGAAAAAATGATCCACGGCTGTTTCATCATGTTGGGCACCAGCAGGGGTTGACCGCTTTCGAAGCAGGCTCCCGAGATTGCGACGCCGGATTCCACGGTCAACGATTTCAAACTCTGCCTCCAGCCCTTGCTGTGGGTGATGCGCCCGGGTCCGCCGCTTTCGAACCAGGCCACCGCGATGGCGTCGCATTGAATCAGGTTGCGCGGGATGTGCAGGAACCGCTCGCTGAGCGCCTTGCGGTGCGGAGCCTCGCACAGAAACCGGCACCATTTCATCATGTGCTGGAACTCCGGGGGCTCGCCGTCGATCCAGTTGGGATTCTTTTTTTCCAGGCTCAAATACCAGGCTATCTGATCGGCGAAACCGCTGACCAGTTTCTGGAGCTTCGGAGTAAAACTGTAGTTCTCCTTGGAGTCCACCACCAGCACGCCTTCGAGTTCCCTGCGCACCACGGGAACCACCATGAGGCCCTTGATCGCTTCCGGCTGGGCATACCATTCCAGATCGGGCGTTTCCAATCCCGCAAAATCGTCGACCCGGGTTTCCTTACGCAAAGCCGCTTGACCGAGAAGGCCCTCGCCGATGGCAAACGCCGCGTCGGTTTTTAAATGAGAGCTCAACGTCAGGTGCGACCGCAAGGTCAACGTTCCCTGTTCCAGGTCGGCGGCATACAGCGCGGTGGTGTAGGCGTCCGTCACGTTGCTGGCCAGCTCGATCAGATTTGTTAGGGCATTTTTTGGGGACATATGCTATAAAAGGATTCGATCCAAAATAATTCGATTCAGGAACGTAACCCCAACAGACCCGCAGCATCGGTGTCCGCGTTTGTGGGTCTGCGGACCTCACTCAATATGGCAGGATTGACCGCCAGATTCCCCCTAAAAAGGAGGGTCCGGGCGGATCAGCCCTTCCCTGGAATGTAAAAGGAAGAAATAAGTCTTTCAAATCAAATATTTTATAGGGTGTTACAGCGGGTGTCAATCTTTTTGCAAAGCGGTAAGGCCTCTGAATCCCGTAAGTTGGGCTAACCGGGGGATTAACAACTAAACTCCTTGACAGGGGTGGGAGCGGTTAATATACTCCAACCTTCTTTTTCAGGGTCTTCCCGGCCCGAAAGGAAAAATAGGGGGCTGATAGCTCAGTTGGGAGAGCATCGGCCTTACAAGCCGAGG
>SMVT01000161.1 GCA_004357365.1 Nitrospina sp. | reverse complement strand
GGGAAATTCTTGAAGTCGGCAAAAAAATCACTTTAGCATCGATGATCTCCGGCCTCGGTATCAATTTAAAAGTCGAAACCCATGTCTGCGACGGATCTCAGGAATTCCTTTTGGACCCTGAGGACGACCGGGAACTCGCGGAATTGTTCCACGCATTCATGAAATCCCATCAGGACTACACGCGGTTGTTCAATCCCATCTTGTTGAGACCCAAGGTTCTTGAAAACGAAAAAGAACTTTTATATTCAAAACTTCCCATGATTCAGGAAATTTCCCGGGAATTCGGATTCGATACCTGGAAAAACCGTAACCTGAAATCCGATTTCGGCATCGTGGCCACCGGGAAAAGCTATTATGATCTTCTCGGCGCATTGCGACAGTTGAACATTTCGGAGAATGAGGAGGAAATTTATAAACCCATGATCACCTGGCCTCCGGATATGACTTCCTTCCGGGAATTCGCGCAAGGGAAGCGGGAAATCATAGTGATCGAGGAAAAACGCGCGTTTTACGAAAACCATGTCAAACACGAACTGTTTAATGATGTGAATCGTCCATTGATCATCGGCAAAGAGGATGAACAGGGGACAACGCTGTTCCGGAAAAACAACAACCTCGACACGGATATCATATCCGAGGTTTTGGGAAAACGGCTGGCCGCCAAGGAGCAGTTTAAAGACCGGGGTATCGATCGCATTTTGGAGGAGAAAGAACGGCTGATCGATGTGTCTCTCCCAATAAATATCAAAAGGCCTCCCGGTTACTGTTCGGGTTGCCAGCACCGGACCGCACTGGAAATTCCCGGCCATCATAAATTGGAAGGAACCGTGGATTCCATTATTGTGGAAAACAAGGATTTGGACGGCCATCCTGTCAAAATAGAAATTACTCCCAAACATTTGATGGGAATAGGAATCGGCTGTTCGACGATGTCCATTATCGACACGCTGGCCAGCAACCGGGCGGTGGTGATCGGCCCCATGGAAAGCGAAGGATTGCTTTGGATGGGCGCCTCGGCTTTCAGTTATCGCATGCACGCGGACCAGGGTTGCGGCGACGGAACCTATTTTCATTCGGCCCGGCTCAATATCAGCTTCATCCGGGATGCGATCGAACACCTGAAACTCCATTACGATATCGAGGACACCAACCAAACCCTTTTGTACGTAGACAACAGTGTCGTGGCCATGACAGGCGGTCAACGTCCGGTGGGGCAGGAGGACCCGGAAACCGCTATCGCCAACATCCAAAAACAAGGCATTAAGCATATTGCCCTGGTGGCGGAATACCCGGAGGAATTTTCCCATCTTAAGAAAAAGTATGGTATTGAAGTGCACCCGAAGTCCGACACGTTGCAGGTGAAAGAAGAGTTTTCCAAAAAGCCGGGCCTGAGCGTTATTTGGTATGTACAAAAATGCGCCATTGAAAAATCCCGGGAACGAAGAAAAGATGTCGACCTGGCTCCCAAAACCCGGGTTCACGTCAACCCCGAAGTGTGCGAAGATTGCGGCGACTGCGGCGTGGAAGCCAAATGCGCCTCGGTCTGGAAAATGGATACGGAGTTCGGCCCGAAAATCAAAATCCATCAATTCAGTTGTATTCAGGATTTTGCCTGCGCCCGTGGCGAATGCCCCTCCTATGTTCGAGTGTATACACAATCCGGCCAACCGTTGCAGCGACCCGATTTTTCAAAAATACACATTGGGGACGACGAGCTGGAGGACCCCAGGAGAAATTTAGACCCGAATAAAGTGTATGAAATATTTTCTATCGGTATAGGGGGTTGGGGCCTGATGACCGCTTACGAAATTCTTGCCCGGGCGGCAACTCAGGAAGGCAAGCATGTGGTCAAGGAAGATGATACCGGTCTGGCGCAAAAAGGAGGGGAGGTCAACAGCAATTTAAAGATTTCCCATCAACACACCAGCCTCAACGAAGGATTTGATATCGAGGCCGGAGAAGCCGATCTTTATTTTTGCTCGGATTTGATCGGCGCGGTCAATCCGGCAAATCTCGTAACGACCTCAAAGAAAAAAACTGTCGCCATCGTCAACACCGAAAAAATTCCGACCATGCCCATGATTGTTGGGAAGGAGACTTATCCCGAAGTAAAACAGCTCATCGACATCGTCAATGAACATACCATCAAAGAAAAAAATATCTTTGTCAATGCAACCGAAATCGTTGAAAGGCTTTTTAAGGATTTCAAACCCACCAACCTTTTCCTGATCGGGCTGGCCTTTCAGAAGATACCCGAATTCCCCATTGAGCATGCGAGCTCCATAGAGGAGGGCATCCGGGCGAATGACGTGGAGGTTGAAAAGAAGATACAGGCCTTTCGGTATGGCCGATTGTACGCCATCAATCCAGCAAAGGTTCTTTCTTTGGCTTTCCCGGATCAAATTTCCAACGATGAGAGATTACAAAGTTATCGACAGGGTTTGAGCTTTCGCAACAGGACCCTATTTAATCATCTTTCAGACAAACTCGATTTTGACGAAACTTACCGGGGGAAATTCTCCCGGGAAATTTTTGAACTGATCAAATTTCAAAATGGATCTTATGCCGAAGATTTTGTCCAGGTTGTGGAACAAGTTTATAAACGTGAGCAGTCCGAATTCCCGCGCCGCGAATTTCAACTGACAAAGACCGTGGCCGATAACTTATTCAAGGTCATGGCTTACAAAGATGAGTATCGGGTAGCCGATCTGCTCACCCGCTCCGAAGAGATTAAAATAATCACGGACCAATACGAAGCAGGAGAAATCAAAAAGATCAGGTTCCTGTTACGGCCTCCAATTTTGGAACATATTCCCTGGATAAGAAATTTAAAATATGTGAAGGATAAATTTGAGAAGGATGGGAAATGGGAATTCCCGGGTTGGATGCTTTCCCTTCTGAAGCATTTTAAATTCTTAAGGGGAACCCCTTTGAATGTACTGGCCTGGGGAAACCCGATACGAAAACAGGAAATTGAAGCCATTCCCCAATACCAGGCAAGAATTGAACAATTACTCGACACTCTCAATGACGGCAACTATGGCCTGGCCTGTGAAGCCGCCTCCTATCCCAGCTTGGCAACCGGATATGAAAAGGTCAAACGTATCCATCACGAGACGGCGGAAAATTTTTGGCATCAAAAAATTACGGATATAACGTCGGGAAACGGGCCATTAAAGGAGTCCGGCTCCACCGGCGCATTGAAATCCCGCGACACTGTTTCCTCGGCAGGATGAGACACCGGCCGAACGTGGCAAGAGCCCCTTTGCGCTCGCTAGTTCCTTTAAAGGTCGACGACATTCGGGTAAGTCCCTAATTTCACTTCCAACCCCTTTTCCACCGTCCGGGATTCGGGGACCGTGAAGGTTCCCTGCCGGGTCAACTTCAGCATGCTTTTAAAATTGCAGTATTGATCGTCGTTATAAACCGCACTGGATTTTTGAACCCGTTTTTTCATCTCCTCACGATCATAAGATTCACCGGCCGCTCCCGTCTCATAGGCTTTTTCAAACCTTACCGTCAACGGGATCAAATCCTGCTTTGTATTCTGGTAGGTATTGCAGTCAAAACCTTGTTTGAATAATCCGGAGTGGTCGCTGTATTCGATCACCCTGCCCGCGGCGCCTTCTGCGCCGTCACCGAAATTGGCGGGACAGCAGATGACATCCGATTTCAACTCCTGAAAGGAGAACAACGGAAGAACATACAAATCGGAGCAGATAAAAAAGAGGGCGGAGAATTTTTCGCCATTCCGCCGCAGGGTCACTTGATTGAGATGCGAATAGGGAGCGACATCCATCTTGGGGAAAGACTTATCCAAGTGCCGCATCTCGAATGATTGAGGAGTGATTTTTGCCTGCGGGGAATAGACCTCGCCGTTTCGGGAAAAGATAAACAGGGTATTGTAATTTAAATTGGGGTCCGCCTCGGGAAGATCGGAACTGGGGAGATTCAAAGTGGTGATCAGGGAAACTTGTTGACGGACGGCAATCCTTGAAAACTCGGCAAAAGCTGTTTGGGAACCTTCCAGTGTATACGCGCCATATTCCGGAAAGATGAGAATATCCCCTCTATTGGAAGATTTGATTTTACCTAAAATTTCATCCAGTTGCTCCTGTTCCCGGGCCATCCCAAAGGTTTTTACTTTGATTTCCAACGGCATGGTGGCCACCTGCCTGATGATCCTGACATTAAAGAGGCCTGTCTATCGGCCCACGTAAATCGGAATTCTTTCAATGGGGTTTGAAGTCAACACCGAATTCACCCCGATCTTTCTATCAAGGGTTTTCATCAGCCGGAAGCAGGATTGCGCTTCACATTCCCCCATTTTCCGGATCTGCTCCAAATCTTCCCGGCTGATTCCGGAAAACCGGTCAATCAATTCCATTGTTGCGGCAACCGCCAGCGGGGCCAGAGGCTTCCCAAGGCGGGTCAACCTTTGACTGATGTAACTGCCGGCATAATTTTCCCGGCCCTTGTCGTTGCTCAAATCATTCGTTTGCAGTTTGCTCGAAACTTCTTTTTCCAATTCCTCATACTTTCGCGAATCTGTTCTTTCAGAAATCATTTGATCCAACTTGTCACCGGGACACATTTCCTTACCCGTCGCATTGAAACCCAAAGGGACCTCATGTTGTGTGGCGATATTCAGTGCGTCTTCCAGGATGTTTCCCCCTGAAACAATGTCGACCAGACCGTAATCTTTCATTTCCTGCGCCGTCACCCGGTTTCCCGTGGCCGCCATGTATCGGGCATTTTCTTTATTGGAGCGAAGCATGACATTTAAAATCCCAGCCCATCCAGGGATGAGTCCTATGTTCACCTCTGAAAATTGAATCGCCGTATCCGGCGTACATACACTAAACTCAGTCATCAGGGGCCACTCCACAGAACCCCCAAAACGTTCTCCTTGCATCAGGGAGACGGTTTTCATTTTTCTGGATATATTTTTTATTTTGAAATCGAGGGCGGCCCCAAGGTTCAGATAATCCCGGACCGCAGCCGGGTCGATATCCCCGTGAAACAATGCCAGGTCCGCTCCGGCATGCACCTTACCTTGAGACCCGGTAAAGACCATAAAAGATAAACTGGAATCTTCCCCGACTTCATCCAACGCGTGATGCATCTCCTGCAAAGCTTCCAGAGGCACCACATTGACTTTACTGTCAGGATTGATAAAACTCAGCAGAATTCCACTTTGCCCATTATGCTTTTTTTTCGAAACGGTGACATATTTTCCGGAAATCATTTCGGGCATTCTACAATCCCTTGGCCTTTTTGTATTTTTTAACTTCCATATGGGCGATGGTGTTTTCCAAAACTTCCGGAACGGCTTCCCCGAAATAATAGAGCCAGCTGTCCAGGAAATGCTTCATCGCGGGATTCTCTTTAATGACGGCACTGGCTCCCCAGATCTTCACCAGGTGATCGCAGGCTTGTTGCGCGGCCAGGGAGGCTTTCAGTTTGGCCCCGTTGGAAGCAATCACATAATCCCTCAACAATTCACGGTCATCGGGATTCGTATCGAATAGGGTCTTCAGCCAGGCGGCATGACAGGTCATATCCCTGGCCGCAAGGATCTCCATGGACATCTCCGCCACCCGCGCCTGGGTCCGGTCCAACTCGATCAGGTGCTGATCCCCCAGCTTTTTGCCTTCGACCGCGACTGCCATATATTCGTCAAACGCCCTTTGGGCCAGTCCCGTGGCCAGGGCGGCAATAGTGATTCTTCCGGAGTTCAGCATGCGCATGGCATAGGGCGCCCCGCAACCCGCTTCCCCCACCAGATGTTCCTGTGACACTTCGACTTCGTCCAGGATCAATTCCCCCAGGGAAGAGTTTTCGACCGTCCTTTTCTCAAACACCTGCCCGACCTTGAATCCTTTAGTACCTTTTTCAACAAGGAATAAAGAAATGCCGAGATCATTCCCGGCCGGTTCGGAGGTCCGGGCGAATACCGCGAAAACGTCGGCCGTCTCCACATTGGTGATAAACATCTTCGCGCCGGTGATTCGGTAACCGTTTCCGTTTTGCAATGGAACCGCCCGCGTGATCATTTCCTTCAGAATATTGGAACCCGCCGCAGACCCTTCGGTAAGCGCGAACCCGCCGAGTTTCTCACCCGCAATCAGCTCTCGCAGGATGGATTCTCCATACCCGGACAATTGGCCGGCCTCATAATTGAAACGCAACCCTTCCGCCACCGTATTGGAAATCGCATACCGGACTCCGACGCTGGGAGAGGCCTTGCCCAGCGTTTCAAGGCAGGCCATAAACACCGGATAAGGGATTTCCAAACCGCCCAGTGGTTCGGAAAAAGCCATGCCGGGCAGGCCAAAATCCGTAATTTGACGATACACCGCATCCGGTATTTTTTCATTCTTCTTCGTCTGAGCAATCGCGGTTTCCAAAGCCTGTTGGTCATATTTTCCTGACTGTCTCAATTGGAACGCCAAACTTTTAAGCGAATCCTGCGCCCGCTCCATTTCGGTTTTTTTCTCGGCGGGCAGGACCTTGCTCTCCACCAGCTGGCCGAAGGTTTGGAGCATTTCCTGAAACGATTCGTGGTGGGGATGGCCGCCATACATCATCTCAATCTGATGGGTTTGGCCGCTGGTGATGTAACTCATTCTTTTACCTTTTTACTGTTTCAAATATTTCAACAACTGTCCGTTGACTTGCTGGGGTTTGTTGTCCACCCACAGATAGAACCCGGCGCCGGTTTTATTGCCCAGAAGCCCGGCACCCACCATCCACGTCAGCAACGAAGCGGGCTTGAACCGTTCTCCCAACTCGCCTTCAATGACGGAAAGAATATGATGCGTGGTATCGTTTCCAATCACATCCGATAAGGCCAAGGGCCCCAAGGGATGATGCAAGCAGTATTTCGCGCCGTTATCCACATCCTCGACGGTGGAAGTCCCTTCTTCCACGACATGAATCGCTTCATTGATCAGAGGCATGAGGATTCGATTGATGACAAACCCGGCCTTGTCCGAGGAATACACGGGTTGTTTGGAAAATTGTTTCGCCAGCTTTATGGTTTTGCGATAGGTTTCTTCCGAGGTCTTCAAACCCTTGATGATTTCAACTCCCGGCATCAAGGGAACGGGATTCATGAAATGCATGCCGATGACATTCTCCGGATGGCGGGTAACGGAGGCCAGTTCCGTAATAGGAATTGAGGAGGTGTTGGAAGCCAGCACAGCGGAGGCACCGCACAACTGATCCAGTTTTTGAAAAAGGTCCCTTTTCTGTTCGCGTTGCTCGGTGATGGCTTCTACAATAAAAAAGCAACCCGCCACCTCGTCTAAAACATCCGCAACGAAAACGTTTTTACCCGCGCTCTCGGCAACGCCTTTTTCAAGCTCTCCCTTATCCACAAGTTTTTGCAAACTTTTTTGGATAACTTCCAAACCCTTTTGCGCCGCACCCGGTACGCCGTCGTACAGAACCACCTGGAATCCCGCCTGCGCCGCTACCTGAGCGATTCCCCGGCCCATGGTCCCCGCGCCGACCACTGCAATTTTCCGCTCGGTCATGTTCAAGTTTCCCTTTACACCCGGTAACGCTTGCTGGGGATATACCCTTCCGGCAAATCCCGCACTAGGGTGCCTTTTCGGACCCACATGACATCGCTGGCGGATGCCCGGGGCGTCTTCCGGAACACCGGTCTCAACTCATCCCCTTT
>SMVT01000160.1 GCA_004357365.1 Nitrospina sp. | reverse complement strand
CCGCATTCATGTCGACGATGTGGAACAGACACTGGCCGCTTCGATGGAGCGTCCGCATCCGGGCGCCATTTACAATGTGGTCGACGACCTTCCCGCCGCGCCCGCCGAGGCGGTAGCCTTTGCCTGTGAACTGTTGAATGTCGATGCACCGCCCCTGGTGCCATTGGATGAGGCCGGCCTGTCCGAGATGGGGCGCGGTTTTTATTTGACCAACAAGAAAGTGAGAAACCGAAAGATCAATGAGGAGCTCGGCGTAACCCTCCATTATCCCGATTACCGGTCGGGATTGCGGTCGCTTTTGGAACAGGAGCAGAAAGGTTGAAGCTTGTCTATGGATGAAGGGCTGTACCGTATCATTGCGTTGGCCGGGTTTGGGGTGGTCGTGTTTCTGGCTACGGTGCTGACCGGATGCATCGCCGGGGTGCTGGCCTGATCAGGGTGTGGGGACGGGGAACAGGGCCGACCACAAATGCCAGATAAACGAGATGCCTATGATCAGCACGGCGATCAGAGCCACGATAATGGAATAGCCTTCCTTTTTTCGCTTTTCTTCAGAAAGCTCGTCTTCCTCCGGTTGGTTCATCAGGCCTCTCAGCGATGCGGGGGTATCGGTTTATTGCCACCATACAATAAAATTCGCCGCCAAGTCCAGTGGTCCTCATTGGAAGAGATTTTGCGGAGCCCCGATTAACGGGCCTTGGCAAAATGTTCCAGGGAAACGTCCTCGATCCGCTAATCCTTTTTTGTACATGTAAATACCCGCGGTGGAGATTGAACGCATATTTGAATCCGTTGGTGTAGACGTTTAAAATCCGCTCGTTTTTTCTGGAGGACTTGGCGGTCCGTGTGGTGATATCCGGCTTTCCCCATCGGAACGAGTGGGGAGGGAGAGAAGTCAGTGAGCGGGGGAATCCCACTTGGCAGGCAATTAATGTTTAATAAATTATTGGGTTAAGGATCGTTTGCTGGAACGGATTCTAGAGGTCCGGGGCTTTCCCCGCATTTTCCAAACGTTTTCAAAATTCAATTCGGGTACCGACCCGCCCTCCCCCAAAGATGGTAACCCGATGCCCTTTAATGCTATAAATGGTTGTTTTTAAAGGATTAAATATCGTCATAATGAATTGGCCTTGCCGGGGTTTTCTGAATGGACTAAAATCATCTCCGGTCCTAAAGCCTTATAGGCATTGAGCCGATACATTCCTCAGGGGCCGTCAGGTCGAGATTCAATCTGAATGGAGGGAGTTGCACATGGCAGGCCATTCAAAGGATAATGAAATTAAAGAATTCATGAAAGACCGGGAGCCGGGACCCGAATTTTATCTTTGGACTTCCGAAGAAAGTTTGGGTGGCCAGAGGGAAGCCGAGGCGCCTTACAAGCTGGAACCCAACGCTTCAGAAATTGAAGACTTTTTAACCCGGTTGCGTCAGGAAGGCCTTTAAGAATCCCGATCCGGCAGGTGCGCTTAGAAATCTCCCAGCTCATCTTCTTCGAAGAGTTCCTTCATATTTTGCAGGTCTCCCTGCTCGGTGCGCTGTGCTTCCGCACGGTCGATGAATTCGTTGACCGTTTTCAGCTGATCGGAAGTGATATTACAGTACACCAGCTTTTGCATCAGAGTTTCCTTTTCAAAATGCCCCAGCAGTTTTCCCAGACACCCCATCAGAAAAGGTGAAAACAGGGTTTCGATTCCCTCAAAATCCACCTCCACCGTTTTTTTGGCATTCAACTCCCCGAGGAGCACGCGATACACCTTTTCTCCCTGGTCCAGCGAGATGCATTCCGGTCCTATGGTTTCAATCAATCGGAGTCGCATGGTCATGAATTCTCGTGGGCGGGTGGATAGATATCACAGCCGAAAAACAGTTAACAATTGTATCTTACCTTTCCCGGAAGGATTTGTCCCGCAAAGATTGATGGGCCGGAAGGGAAGAGGGGGCGGGCAATACGGAAAGCGATTCTCAGTCGCGGGGTCCGGTGACGCTTTCGGGTCCTTTTTCGGGCAGGGTGATGATAAAGGTGGAGCCTTGGTCTGGTTTGCTTTTCACCGTAATGGTGCCGCCGTGACGGGTCACGATTTTCTGGCAGAGCGCCAGTCCCATGCCGATGCCCTCGCGCTCGCTTCGTCCATGCAGGCGCTCAAACGGTTTGAAGATGCGATCATGGTATTTTTCGTCGATTCCGATGCCATTGTCGTTGACAAGGATTTCCCAATACCCGTTGCCCAGGTCATGACTGGCGATGGAGATTTCCGGGACCACGCCCGGCTTGTTAAACTTCACCGCGTTATGGGTCAGGCAGGTGAATAGTTGACGCATTTGAATTTCATCGGCGATTACAGTCGGAAAATCTCCCACGATGATCTGGGCCCGGGCTTTGGCGATGGTGCTTTCAAGATCCTCCAGCACTTCGCTCACCACGTTTTCCAGGTTGGTGGCTTGGAACTGTGTGCCTTTGGTGGTGACCCGGGACAATTGCAGCAGGCCGTCGATCAATTTTTTCATGCGCATCGAGGCTTTTTCCATGACCTCGATATAGTCCTTGGCCCGGTCGTCCAGCAGGTCGTCGTAATTGACGCGCAACCGCTCTCCAAACGAGATCACCTTGCGAAGCGGTTCCTGCAGGTCGTGCGACGCGATGAAGATGAAGTCCTTGAGCTCCTGAATATTTCTCTTCAATTCCCAAGCTTTGTTTTCCAGCTCCAGAGTACGGGATTTGACCGTGGATTCCAGGTTTTTGTTTTGTTCGGACAACATCTTGTACAATCCGCCGTTCTCGAGCGCGTTAGCGGTATTGTGCAGAACGATCGAAATCAGATGCCCCATTTCCGGTGGAACTTTGATCATATCCCTGCCGAGACGTCCCATCACCATGCCCTTGATGCGCGCACGTGTGCCCAGAACATGCAGAAACAGTTTTTCGTTGAACAGCTCACTCTTCACCAGCAGGGGACGGTTTTGCTTCAACGCCCAGGCCAAGGTCCCATTTTCAATCTGATGATCCAGCTCCACCTGGAACCGCCCGTTTTCCTCCTCGCTTTCGCCGTTGGCGAGAAAAAAGCTGTGGTCTTTCTCGTTGATCAGGAAGAATGCAATCGATTTCATGCTCAGCAGTTGATTCAGGTACCGGCGGGCCATGGTGAAGATGAAGTCCGGATCGGTGGACCGGGGGATATCCCGGTGCATGTCGCCCATCGAAGCGATCACTTCCATGGCGGACAGGAACCACTGATTTTCTTTTTCCAGAAATTTGATTCTGGATTTTAATTTTTTGACGTCCGCTTCTTGTTCAATGCCCGGTTTGTCCATGGACCTTTTTACCTAACCTGATAAAACAACGTCGATGCTTTCGTTAAACTGCGTTTCCACCTGGCTCCAGAGGGCGGAAAAAATTCCTATCGGCAGTTTCAACTGTTCCCAGGATTTCTCGTCCAAAGGCGAAACGTGAATATCCCCGCTGGACCCCAGCTCCATCGCCTTGGCAATGATGTCGGCCAGATGAATGATGGTGGTTTCCAGGGGATAACGCTTGGAACGGGACGGGTTGTGATGGTTGCCTATGATTTCCTCGAGGCTGAGCGGCAGTTTCCAGGCGCGGGCCAGGGCGGCCCCCACATCGGCGTGATCGAACCCCAGAACTTCGCGCTCGATTTGCCACATGATGCCGCCCACCTCGTTTTGGCGTGAGACGATTTCTTTGGATTCTTCCGGGAGGTTTTCCAGAATAATCAGCCGCCCGACGTCGTGAAGGATCCCGGCCAGATAAAACCGTTCCGGGTTGGTTTCCCGGCAATGAATGGCCAGGGTGCGCGCGATGATCGCCACGCCCAGGCTGTGCCGCCAGAATAAATTCATGTTGACGATGGTGTCCGGAATTCCCTTGAACGTGGACAGAATGGTCGTGGCCAGAGCCAGATCGTGCAATTGCTCCGTGCCGATCACCGCGATGGCGTGGGTGACCGTCTCAATGTTGGACGGAAAACTGTAAAACGAACTGTTGACGATTTTCAGCAATCGCGCGCTGAGCGCCGCATCCAGATTGACCACCTTGGATATGTCGGAAAACGAACTGGTCGGATTGTTCACCACTTCGTTGATCATAATAAAAATTTCCGGCAGGGACGAGACGCGGGTCGATCCCGTGATCAAATCTTTGGGTTGTATGAATTGCGGGCTAGTAGACATTCACATTCTCCATGCCGGGTTTTTGTTTCAGTTTATTCAAAGTGCTCAGGCGCATCAGTTCCGAGATGACGGGATGCGACAGGTTGGAGTAACGGAACAAGTTCGAAATATCGTTTTGCGCTTCCAACAGAAGTTTGGCGTCAATCCGGTTATTTTCGAAACTGTCGGAAGGATCCACCGAGGCGTTTTCCACCGCCACTTCCAGAATGCCCCATGCTTTGAAGTTTTTAATATCCTTGGGCCGGATGGGGCTGCCCTGGTACAAAAGCACCTGCCCGGAGAAATTAACCACGTCCTGGCCCAACTTCATCCCCGGCCGCAACTGGTCGAGTCTCAATTTAAGCATTGCCCCTCCTCCCACAGAGTGAGTGCCGACGGGTCCGGCCAGCCTCCTCTCATTGGGGTAAAATCCACCAAAAACCCGGAGAAAAAAGCGTTGGTTTCCGACGCTTTGCAGCAGGTTGCCCGTATATATTTGAAAAATAGTGTGTAAAATTATTATCAGACCAAAACCCTTATAAATCAATACTATAAATAGGTGGGTCGGTAAAATTTCCGGTACACCGCTTTTAGAATGCCTGAAACCCTTGTATTCAAAGGATTTCAGGAGCACCGGCCCTGGTCTAAAAAATGCTGTTAACTCCCCATAAAACAAACAAGTGCCAGACCGCTGTTGGTTTTTCAAAACTGTTTGGGATTTCAACCATCCCATTCACATACCATTTCTCGGTTAAATAAGGCATTATCTTAGAGGGGTTTTTATTAATGTGTGTAGAGAGCCATAGAACAATGGTATTTTTTTGGCTCCATACTCTTTTTAAAGGTGGCTCATGACTCGATCATTCCATTCAGGTTCCATCCTTCTGGTGAGCCTTTTTTTGATTTTTTGTGGAATCAATTTCCTTCATGCGGATTCGGGGGTGGCGCCATCGCATCCGGCACCGCACCCGGTCATGGCCGTCACGGATGGGGAACATTCCGGAGATCATTTAAAGGCCGTGGGACCGGGAGAGGCGCCGCACCTGCTTTCCGCCGACCCGGCCCGGTTTCAGCAAGTCTCCGACATTGCCAAAAACGCATCGGAAGTCCCGCCTCCCGCGTCACATCGATCTCCTAAAAAAGTCCGGTTCCATCTGGAGGCCCAGGAAGTAGTGGCGCCATTGGCCGAGAAGACTCCCTATATTTTCTGGACGTTCAACCGGACCGTGCCGGGACCTTTATTGCGGGCGCGTGTAGGCGACACGGTGGAGTTGACCTTGAAGAATCATCCGACCAGCACACACGACCACTCCATCGATCTGCATGCGGTGACCGGTCCCGGCGGAGGAGCCCAGATGATGCGGGTGAAACCGGGGAAAACAAAAACCATCACCTTTAAAGCCATTCACCCCGGGGTGTTCGTGTATCACTGCGCCACCCCCAATGTTCCCACCCATATCACCAACGGCCTGTATGGATTGATTGTAATCGATCCGGCGGAAGGGTGGCGTGCCGTCGACCGCGAATTTTATGTGATGCAGGGTGAAGTGTATACGGAAGGCGAGGTGGGGCAACAGGGGTTTCAACCCTTTTCTCCGCGCAAAATGATGGACGAGCGCCCCGAATACATTGTATTGAACGGCCGGGTCAAAGCCCTGACCGGCGCCCGGGCGCTGCAGGCGAAACAGGGAGAAACCATTCGCATCTTTTTTGGCAACGGAGGCGTTTCACGCATTTCCAGCTTTCATATCATCGGGGAAATTTTCGACCGGGTGCATCCGGAAGCGGCGCTCAACCACGTGCTGACTTCCGTGCAAACCACACTGGTTCCGGCAGGGGGGGCTACCGTGGTGGAATTGACACTGGAAAACTCCGGCGATTATATATTGCTCGACCACGCCATCTCCCGGATTGACCGCGGCGCTTACGGCATCCTCCACGTCCAGGGCACCCCCGTCCCGGACCTGCTGTCTCCCCGGTGAAAATTACCGGGTTCCTTACGATATCCTAATGCCTGAAACACCAGGTCTGTGGGCGAACCTCATGTATAATGCCTTCATCGATTTTTCACTGTAGGAAATCCTGTGTTGTTGGCCATTGACATTGGAAACACCAATATTGTGTTCGGTCTGTTCGCCGGGGACGAGCTCAAAACCCACTGGCGCATTCGTACCGAACGCAACCGCACGACCGATGAATACTGGGTGCTGGTCAACGAATTTTTAAGGCTCAACGAGATCGGCCCGGCCAGCATTCACCATATCGTCATCTCCTGCGTGGTGCCGCCGCTGATCCCGGTGTTCGAGGAATTGTCCCGAAAATACCTTAAAAGCGATCCCTTGGTGGTGGGCCCCGGCATCAAGACCGGCATTTCCATTTTGTATCACAATCCCGCCGAAGTGGGTGCCGACCGCATCGTCAACGCCATCGCCGGTTTTGAAAAATACGGCGGGCCGTTGATCATCGTCGATTTTGGAACCGCCACCACTTTCGATGCGGTTTCGGAGAAAGGCGAGTACCTGGGCGGCGCGATTTTCCCCGGATTGAATATCTCGCTGGAAGCGCTCTATAAAAGCACCGCCAAACTTTCGCCGGTGGACATCGTTCTGCCCGAACACGTGATCGGCAAATCCACCAAAGAAAGTATCCAGTCAGGGACCGTGTACGGCTTCGTGGGGGTGATCGAAAGTATCGTTTCGAAAATGCAGAGCGAGATCGGCAAGCCCGCCCAGGTGATTGGCACCGGCGGCGTTCTGCCGGTGATTCAAAAGCAGGTGAAGATTATCAAGACGGTGGATCCTTTTTTAACGCTGGAGGGGCTTCGGATTCTGCATTACAGAAACCGTTCCTGATTTTCGGAGGGCCGGGCGATTCCAAAAACAAACCGGCTCTCCCGACTTGAGGAGGGGCATCAAACCCGGGAAGAGGAGGGCACCCGGATTTCGTCGTCGGGGAAGCCGGCCTGAATATGTTTTAAGCGGCAAAAATATATTTAAAGTTTATCCATTTCCCTTCTTGATGAACAGGCGCACCATCCGGGGATCTTCGTCCCGGTT
Source organism: Nitrospina sp. (assembly GCA_004357365.1). GTDB lineage: Bacteria > Nitrospinota > Nitrospinia > Nitrospinales > Nitrospinaceae > SZUA-226. Next base: position 3,607 of record SMVT01000160.1, on the reverse strand, counting down.
GAATACCGAATATCCCCGTGCCTCCGCCCACCGTTGGAAGGCTTCGGTTACATTTTTCTTTTTATCCAGGATGATTTCCAGAATACCGTTGCGGGTGACACCCTTGAATGCCTTGGCCATTTTGTCGGAAGCGCTGAAGAAGGAGAGTCCCCGGATATCCAGAGTTTTAAAAATGTGCATGATCTATTCCCCCAAAATGTGAACCGATGCGCTCTGCGCATCCGTCCGATTTTCCTGATATCTGCTCATAAGTATAGGAAGTTAAAATTAAAACCGGGTTAACCCATTATTAAATTTTTTTAATGTTCACACGGTTCCACGGTCCCCGGAGTCCCGGCGGCGGACGCGGAGTGAATTATAAAACCAATTAATTCAATGGGTTATATATTATTTATGGGATCCAATGGGCCTCCGCCGGGGGTCTTCGGGCCGCACCCGCCCGCCGGGACGGAAAACATTTGTGCAAGGGAAACCTCTGTTGTTACAATGGTCCGTCCCTATTGAACCCAGCGTGTTTTGAGTGAAGGAGTGTCCGATGTCCATATCCCGGGATGGCAACACCGAGTATGTATCCAACGAGCCGACGTTCGAGGAGAAGGCGGTCCGGCTGGAAGAGGAAATCAAAAAACAACTGGAGCAGGACCCGCACCGGTTGGAATTAAAAGGCCGCTATTTTTCGACCGACGAGATGACCATTCTCGCCCGATCCGAACAAGTGCGTTCGGTCCGCTCGCTGGACGTGTCCGATAACCAGATCGGCGATCCCGGCCTGAAGGCCCTGTTCGAAGCCGACACCCTGGAGCAATTGGAGGAACTCAACCTGTCGGTTAACTTCATCACCACCGCCGGGGTCAAGGAGGTGGCGCAGTCTGATGCTGTAAAAATCAAAAATTTAAAATCGCTATCCCTGGAAGACAACAAACTGGTGGACGAAGCCACGGTGGCGCTGGTCAACTCCCCCCACCTGAGTGGCCTCGAGTCGCTCACCCTCGGCTGGAACTTAATCGGCAATGACACCGCGAAAGCCCTGGGGCAGAGTGCCATGATGAACAACCTGAAGATCCTCGACATGGAACGGAACTACATCAGCGAAGAGGGCATTAAAGAAATGTTCAGCGGCGGGGCGCTTGCCAAATTGCAGGAATTTAACCTGACGTCCAACAAGCTGGGGGACGCAGGCGCGGTGGCGCTGGCTCAGGCCGAATCCCTGCCACCGTTACAGGTGTTGTGGCTGGACAACAACAATATCGGCGACGAAGGTGCCAAGGCCCTCGGTGAGTCTGCCCGGTTGACCCATCTGGAAAAACTGTATATCGGCAGAAATTATTTTGGAGAAGCGGGAGGAGACGCCCTGTACAACACTCAAACCCTGACCCGCCTGAAAACGCTCGTTCTTAAAGACGGCGTCGAGACCAATCCGGCCTTCGTCAACTACTCCCGTCCCGAACTGCTCCGCCCCGATTACGTCGAGGAATAACCCTTCCCGCACCGGATTTTGATCAGAACAATTTCAGCGTTTTGAGCTGGGTAAGTTTGGACGATTCGCGCAGGGCCTGTTTGACTTCTTCGGATTTGACGTGGTTGCCGCCGAGGTGCAGGTAGGTGAGGTTCTTGAGGTTGTCCGATTGCGCGATGGCCAGCGCCCCTTCATTCCCCACCCGGTTGTCGACCATGCTCAATGAGGTGACTTCGGTCAGCGTTTTGGAAGTCGCCAACGCTTTCGCCCCCTCTGCGCCGATACCGTTGCACTCCAGGTTCAGGGTATGGACTTTGGCGAACAGCGGCACTTCCGCTACGATTTTCGCCCCTTCATCCCCCAACTCGTTGGACCCGAGGTGCAGGTAATCGATGTTGCTGAGGAAGGGAGATTCGACCAGAATCTTCAACGCCTCGGCGTTGAACCGGTTATGGGTGATGATCAGGCTGGTGATGATGGTCAGCGGCTCGAAGGTGGCCAGCATTTGGGCCAGCTGAACCGGATGGTCCGGATTTGACGCGTCGTGTCCGGTTTTCACGAACACAAAACTGTCCTGAATTTTCAGGACTTTCTTTTCTTTGATGCACTCAAAAACAGCTTTTTCAAACGGGTTGAAATCCCTGCCCTCGTCCCCGTAGTTTTCGCCGTCGTTGATCAGCTCTTCCCAGTTTTTGAGCTTTTTTTTAGGACTTGCCATTTCCAGATTCTTGATATTTAATCGTTATTTCGAAAGCCATTTGACGTTATCACAGCCGGGTTGATTGCCCATGTCGCAGGCCTTCTTGAACTGCTTTTTGGCTCTGCTGGCCCGGCCTTCCTTGTAATACAGGGCGCCGAGGTTGAAACAACCCGCATCTTCACCCGCGTCACAGGCCTTCTTGAACATTTTGGAGGCCTCTTTCCACTGGGGGCTGTACTGCTTGCCCGTGCCCTGAATCAGGTTGCCGCCCCACAGGCAGGCGGTCATATAGTCCGCCGAGCAAGCCTTCCGGAACAGAACAATGGCTTTCTTATTGTCCCTATCCAAGGTGACATATTTTTTACCCCGTTCAAAACAGGCGGCTGAATTGCCTTTATTGCATGAATCCAGAAGATTGTCCTCCTCTGCCCAAACTTCATTGCCGACCGCCAAGAAATAGACCATGACCCAGGGGGTGATCCAGATAATGGGTTTGATATTCACGACAAGATCCCTTTCAGGGAAAGCCGCACAATGGATGCGACAGTTGAAGTTTCAAAGATTTTACCATATCCGCAGGGGAGCGGGTTTATTTAATTAAGGTTTGCGCCCTGGCCGGGGAGATTCGTTTGCATCCCGAATCGAAACATTATAACCTGCCATCCAAACGTTCAGAACGGCGGGGTTTCGGGAGTTTTTTTTGTGAATATCATACTGTTAGGTTATCGCGGTACCGGCAAGTCGGTGATATCCAAGTTGTTGTCGAAACAACTGGAGCGCCGCCTGTACAGACTCGACGCCATGATCGAAGAGGCGGTGGGCATCACCATCCCGGAAATCGTCAGTATGTGGGGGTGGGTCCGGTTCCGGGAGATCGAAGCCACCATTGTGGAACAGGTGGCGAACGAGGCCCAGGACGCCATCATCGATTGCGGCGGCGGGGTGGTTTTGAACGACCGCAATATCCGAAAGCTCAAGGCCGACGGCAAGGCGGTTTTGCTGACCGCTCACATCGATACCCTGCTCAGCCGCCTGCGGAGGGATCGCAACAAGCGCCCTCCGCTCAAGAAAGGGCTGCCCTGGGAGGACGAACACCGCAAGGTCCTCGCCGAACGGCAGGACCAATACCACGCCGCCGCCGATCTGGTGTGCGACACCACGGAAAAGCGGCCGGACGAAACGGTGTATGAAATCATCAATTATTTTAAAAAACAATCCTGGGTGAACGCATGAGCGGCTCCCTGTTTGAAAGCCTGGTGCGCAACAGCATGACCCTGATCACCGATATCGACCAAAGCGAATCGATGGTCGTGCATGAGGGCGACATGTTCGCCCGCGCCGAAACCAGCGAGGATCCCAAGTTCAAACTGGAAATAAACGACAAGGACGTGATCCTGGAAGAGTTGGAAGAACTCATGCGCTACCCCCGCCTGCGCACCGTCAAGATGCTT
>SMVT01000159.1 GCA_004357365.1 Nitrospina sp. | reverse complement strand
CGTTGTCCGTAAATGCCCTGTTGCAGGCGGAACCGCTTGAATTCCTCTTCGCCGACGTCGCCCCGCTGAAGCCGTTCCACCTCGGCGGCGAAGTCTTCTATTTCCTGTTTGACCTCCGGCGGGAGGTTCAAGGTTTTCATATCCATGGTACAACTCAAATTAAATTATAAAATCGCGGCTTACGGCGATTTCCCGCCCGCGGCCTGCGATTGTATTCACGTTGGGGAAACACCGGGTGAAAAACCCGAAAAAGCCCTGTTTATCAAGGTCCCGGTGGCTCTAACTGCTGATTACAATAGGTCAATCATATACCAAAACCATTTCAAAAAACACTAGAATGCGATTTTGGGTTATGCTTTTCCAGGCGCCTGAGGGTGTATGACCCAAAGTGTCTTCATGATACAGGATCTGGCTTTGGTTTCAATGTATTAACTGTCAATCGCCCGCCGGGTAAAAGGCCTGTAGAAAAGGCGGAAAGGGCCGTTGGGATGGATCAGGCATGGATTATGGAGCATTGGGCCTTCTGGTGGGTGCTGGCCAATTTTGTGGTTTATCTGACCGTGTTCGGGGTGGCGTTGTGCATCAATTACAACTTCAACATCCTGATGGTCGGTGTGATTTATCTGCTGCCGCTGATGCCCATCGCTCTGGGTCCGGAAAACGCCCCCCGGTTCGTGGTGCAGTCGATCCACAACGCCGTGTTCGGCATCATCGAACTGGTGATTTTTGCGATCACCGTCAAGCCAGCCGATGCCGCATTCGACCGGGCTCACGTCCAACAGTTGCTGGGTCACACCCTGCCGATCGCGGTCGCCCTGATCGGGTTGTCCTATGTGTCCCGGATGAGCGTCGTCCCCTTGGGACGAGTGGAACTGGGGGTAATCATGGCCCTCTTTTTGGCCGGATCGATCCTGCGGGTGACGGCGGTGGTTCAGCTGGGGTCGCAGGCCTTTAAATTCGATATCGTCTTCCGCGATCAACAGGCCCTGCGGACGCAAAAACTGTATGCCTGGATACGTCATCCTTCTTATACCGCCATGATGATCGTCATTCTCGCTTACGCGTTAACCACGCATTACTTGTGGGCGGGCGTTCTGGGAATGGCCTCCGCCGGGTTCGGATTCCAGTACCGGATTCATTATGAGGAAAAAGCCCTGATGGAACAATTCGGCGAGGCGTACGCGGCCTACCGGAGCAAAACCGGGATGTGGTTGCCGCGACTGATGCGGTGAGGCGCGGCCTTAATTTTCGTGAATGTCCGGGAACCAGGTTTTCCAGTAGGGGGTGGTTATGCCGTCTGCGACTTCGACTGGATGCTGATACCAGGCCGAGAGGCCGTAAACGGCGATGATATACAGGTAACTCGCGGTGTAGAACAGCGGCCGGTTGAGGGTGAGGCCCTGATACCGTGTGTCCCCCGGGCCTCCCAGATTTTTGACCCGGAAATAATTAGAGATCATCATCAGCACAAACAGCGCCAGCGGATTGTAGCTAAAAATCGATATCAGGAATGCCGCCACCGGCGCGACGGCCAACAGCAGGGGAATTTTGATCACGCTGTTTTTGGTGATATGGTCGAAGGTGTTCAGGGCGGCGATGTAGGCCACCAGATAAAATATCCCCGTCAGCCCCAGCCATATCAGGAAGGCCAGTATGGAGGTGCCGCCGATAATGTCGTCCCAGCCGAGAATCATGGCGCAGAGCATAGCAGGGCAAAAACCGATGCGCAATGCGGGAGGGAACCCGTGACTTACGAGCGTCTGTATTTTGGCAAAGAGGGTGAGCGGGCGGCGGTCAAGTTCCTCAAGAAAAAGGGATACCGGATTATCGAGAAAAACTACCGTAATAAAGCCGGGGAGATCGATATCATAGCGGAGCACGGCCAGGTGCTGGTGTTCGTTGAGGTTAAATCCCGGGCCGGTGCCGAATGGGGAGAACCGCTGGAAGCGATCACGCCACACAAGCAGAGGAAAATCGGACAGGTCGCCCGCGGGTTTATGGCCCGGCACAAAATCGAAAACCGGGACTGCCGGTTCGATGTGGTGGGGATTAAAGGCGATCCCGACGAACCCAAACAGTGGGAGATCCAACTCGTCCAAGACGCGTTCCGGCTTTAAGGCTCTGGAAAATATTCCCCTTACCGGGTAGGGGACCCTGCAGGTTGGCCATTAAAGTCTCGGCTAATATTTATGATAAGAGGCTTATAAAACAATTAGTTATATTAAGTAACTTGATGTAAAATATAGATCTGTTTACATGGCATCCGTTAACCCTGTAAAATAGTGCCTTTTTGCAATGCACTTTAGGGGGGGCGGTCTATACAATAAAAGCAACCGCATCCGGATGATCGTATCCGGTGCACAAGGAGTATGGATAATATGTCAGTGATCAAAAAATTATCGCAGATGTTTTCCGGGTCGTCTTCCCAGGAAAAGGAGGCGGTGGAAACCTCCGGCGGGTCCGATCAGCCGGCGGAACCCAAAAACTCGTTTGCCGACCAGCCGCCGGTCCAGAGGCGGGTGATTCAGCCGGCCGTTCTCATCGAACAGGCGGAGGCAGTGGGGCCGTCCGATCAAATTCTTATTAAGGCCGAGCCCTCGCGGGATAACGGGCAGTGCAAGTTCATGGTGAACCGTCCCCTGTTCGAAGGCCATTCCTGGTTGTTTTCCAATTTTGAAGAGGCGGCGGAATCGCCTTTGGCCGAGGCGCTGTTCAGCGTGGACTCGGTCGAAACGGTTCTGGTTCATGATTCCACTCTCGTAGTGACCAAAACCGGAGCCAAGGGATTACCCGACTGGGAAGCGCTTGCCAAATTGGTGGGCGGTGCCCTCAGGAAATTGCTGGAAGCGGGGACGGATCTGATGGCCAAGGACCTCATAGACCGGATTCCCGCCGAAGAGGTGGTGCGCGATGAAATTCAAAAAGTGATCGATACCGAGGTCAACCCCGGTGTCGCCGGGCACGGTGGCCGGATCACGCTCACCACAGTGACGGGCAATACGGTGACCATTGAAATGGGCGGCGGATGCCAGGGGTGCAGTGCCGCGGATTTGACGCTCAAGCAGGGCATCCACAGCGCGTTCCGCAAGGCTGTGCCCTATGTCGGCGCCATTTATGACGAAACCGACCACGCCGGCGGTTTGAATCCATATTACCGGTAAAAGTCCCGATGCCCAAGCTGAACCAATTTAAGGTCGAAATTGAAACCGGGGAGAAGGGTACCGCCTTGCCGGTCCATTTCACCATCAACAACCACAAACTGGCCCTGGAGGAGACCGGAGGCGGAGTGGGTCCGGGTGAAACCTTCACCGGCGGATTCGAGATTCGCAGTTTCGCGCATTCCCTGACGCTGGTGGGTCCGGAAACGGGCCAATGGGATATCCGGAAAATCAAAGTGGAATTCGATTGCGAAGACAACCCTCCGTATTCGGCGGTGTTCGGGGAATTGACTCTGGATGAGACCACCGAAGTCAATATCTGGCAGGACCCACCGTTGCCCACCTGGGATGTTTGAAACGGTCCGGGTTTTGGGGCAGAGCTATTTCCTCCGATGAATCGTTCCCTTGGAAAGTCGAAAACGCAGGTCCCCGAATAAAATAAAATCCTTGTAAATGGCTTCCAGCGGAATCAGGTGTTTGGAGGCCCAGAAATACAACTCCCCGTTTTCGGTTTCAAACAGGTCGGAAGGCACCTGTACCTTCATCAACCGTTGCGAACCCTCCATTTTCCCCGCGCCTTCTGCTTCTTCATAGTTCCGCCGTTCGGATTCCGTAGGAAGGTAGATGAACATTTCACTTCCCTTTTCGGGTTGATTGTCCTTGGTCCAGAAGGTGGGGATGTGGTAACTCCTGCCTGTTTCGATTTTTCCATAAGCGGCATTGCGAAAATTATAAAATGCTCCCAGCACGTCATCGAGTTGAGCATTTTCAGACAGGGGTTCGTTGAATTGCCCGATCAGCTCGTCATTTTGGTAAACAAACCAGTGGTGGCGCAGGGAGGCATAATCCATGGCGTGAAAAATACGTTCCCGTTCATTTCCAACGATGATTTCCCGTTCAAACGTGGCGGTGCGGAGCTTTTTTCCGCCATCGACAATGTAAAATGAGGCTTTATAGATATGTTTGACGTAGGAAGTCAGCCAACCTATAAAGCCTTTGGTTTCGGCCACCAGGAGGCATTTGAACTGGCCGTTTTCCTCGTAAAAGCTGATCTGGGCCTGGCCGGCATTGGAAAAAATCATGAAACCAAGATCGTAAGTGAGGGTTTCCCCGGCAAAACGCCGGATATCCCCTTCCAGGGTAAAACCGTCATATTTCCCCAATGGATCGATCTTCTGCTCAACAGACTCGGTTTTTGCGACTGCGGCAAAAGCCGTTGAAAGCACTGGCCCCCATCCCCAGTTCATTGAAAAAATAAGGAATATCAATAAGTTAACTATTAATCGGGTAGGCTGTTTCATAGCAGACCTCGAAATGAATTAAAATCAATAAATATAATATATAATATTTATTAATAATGTCAACCCTTCACTTAAAGAATTTTGGATATCACGAGCTTTTTTTTCTGGTGGGACGAGTCAGGAGGAGGCGGGGCATCCGCGGGTAGGACCGGGTGTTTATCCAGGGGGGGAATTGGTGGCAATTCGGTGGGGTCTTATGGCTGAAGAGAGGGGGTGGGGACGATTACCGCTTTAATTTTCCGGCGGCCCCCCGGGCCAGCTTTGCATGCAGATCTCCCAGCAGGATAAAATTCTTAATGGTGGTTTCCATGGGGATATAGTGTTTGGAGGTCCAGAAGATCAACTCCCCGGTTTGAGTTTTGAAGACATCTTTGGGAATCAGGACATTCAGCAACAGCTCGCTTTTTTTGGGCCGGTCTTCATCGATTCGGAGCTGTTCCTGCTCCTTTTCTGTGTTGATGTAGGCGGTGACATTTTTCATGCTTAGGTCCGGGATGGTATCTATTTTATAGGTCTTTCCTTTTTTCAGGTCTCCGTAAACCCCGTTACGAAAATTGTAAAACACCGCCAGGATATCGTCATAAACCACCCCTTCGGGTATGGGGTCCTTCTGGCTGGTTATCAACTCTCCGGATTTGAACAGGAACCAGAAATGTTTATTGTTGATATAATCCAAAAAGTGAACAGTTCGCTCTTCTATGTCGCCATTGATCACAAACCGTTCGAACTTGCGGGTTCGAACCCTGCGGCCTTTATCGACAATATCGAATGAGGACTTGTAGTAGTGTTTCCGGTAATTGGTGAAAAAGCCTACGATCCCCTTGGTTTCCGCCGATAGAGAGGCGAAGTATTTTCCCTTGTATTCGTAAAATTTCACCTCGGCAGAGGCTGCCTTTTTGAAAAAGAGGAAATCGATATCATAATACAAAGTTTCCCCGGCGAACCGCCGGATATCCCCCCGGGGAGTGAAGGCCGTGTATTCGCCGAAGGGGGTGATGATGGAGGGGTTCCTGGGCGGCCCTGAAAATTCCGCAAAACCGGGGAAAAACGGTCCCAGCAAAGGTAGAATGAGCCCGAGGAGCAATGATATCAAACCTTTATAAATTTTTGGGGTCATCCGGGTCATGGCTTCAATCAAGGGAACATAAATTCATTGAAATTAGAGCATGGATATTTTAGTATTTAGTCAAAATTTGTTATGATTTTCAAGGCAGATAATCCTTTGAATCTATAAATTAGTAATCATGACGACCGAAACCTTACCTGAAACTTTACCCGAAACTGAGACACCGGCCCCGGTGGTGCTCCCCGAAGAGGGTTCCCAACAGCAGACGGCCTATATGCCGTTGTATAAAGTGATCATGTGGGATGATAACGTGACCACCATGGAGTTTGTGATCCGCATGCTGGTCAGGGTGTTTGACAAAGACCATCTGACCGCCGAAAAAATGATGCTGGAAGTCCACCTTACCGGCGCTTCCCATGTCGATACCCTGCCTCTGGAGCGGGCTGAATTCAAGACTCAGCAGGTTCACATGGCCGCCGGCTGGGAAAATTACCCATTCAAGTGCTCGATCGAGTCCTTATAAGATTTTCCGGATATCACCGGTTGACCCTCCTACGTTCTTTCCTTTAGAGGGGTGTAGTCCGTCTTTCCACGTCCACGGTAGATTTGCCGCGGCCGGCCGATTTTAAAATCCTGGTCTCCCTGCAGTTCAGTCCAATGAGCAATCCAACCCGGCAAACGGCCGATGGCGAACAGCACCGGAAACATATTGATCGGAATTTTCAGTGCCTTATAAATCAGGCCTGAATAAAAGTCAACGTTGGGATATAATTTTTTGGAGAGGAAATAGTCATCTTTGAGAGCGATGTCTTCCAATTTTTGGGCCAGATCAAGCAACGGTTCGTTGACTCCCAGCTTGTCAAAAACTTCATGCGCCAGTTTTTTAATGATTTGGCACCGGGGATCGAAATTTTTGTAAACCCGGTGTCCGAATCCCATCAAACGAAACGGATCGTTGGGATCCTTGGCTTTATCCACAAACTGCATCACATTACCGCCGGCCTCCATCATGGATTGAAGCATTTCAATCACGGCCTGGTTGGCGCCGCCATGCAGCGGACCCCAGAGGGCATAGATTCCTGCCGAAACCGAGGAGTATAAATTGCATCCCGAACTGCCGACCAGGCGCACCGTACTGGTGGAACAATTCTGCTCATGGTCGGCATGCAGGATGAGAAGCGTATCCAGAACCTTGGCGGCCAGCGGGTCCACCTCATAGTCTTCGCAGGGATTGGAGAACATCATGTGCAGAAAGTTCTCCGTATAGGTCAGGGCGTTTTGGGGATAGGAAAAAGGCTGGCCGATGGACTTTTTGTAACTGTAGGCGGCGATCGTCGGCATTTTGGCCAGCAGACGGTGAGTGGTGATTTCGATCTCCCGCTCGTTTTGCACGTTGAGCTGGTCTTCATAAAAGGTCGCCAGCGAGCCGACGACGGCACTGCACACCGCCATCGGATGCGGATTGTTGGGGAACCCGTCATACAGATTTTTGAGCGATTCGTGGATCATGGAATGGTGGGTGACATGGTAATTGAAATAGTCCAGCTCCTCCCGGTTGGGGAGGTGGCCGTAGATCAGCAGAAAGGACGTCTCGATAAAATTGCTGTGCTCCGCCAACTGTTCGATCGGGATGCCCCGGTACAGCAAAACCCCCTTTTCCCCATCCAGAAACGTGATCTTGCTTTGACAACTGCCGGTGCTGACAAAACCGGGATCGTAGGTGATCAAACCGGTTGTGGATCGCAAAGTGGAAATATCCACCGCCTCTTCACCGCAGGTTCCCTCGATGAGGGGTAACGGGTAGGACGTGCCCTGGTAAATGAGTTCGACGGTTTTGGACATGAAGACCTCCGGTCGGGGGTTGGCGGCAACGGGATGCCCTAAAGTTTCCAGATATAAAGCGAGTTTATTATAAATTTTATTCGAGCGGTTTTCAGTAATCTTTTTAAACAACGAATGGGCGAACCCCTATGAAAAACAAGAACTGGCTACTTTATTTTATTCTGGTCGGTATCTTCCTCGGGGGAATCTGCGGCTGGTGGTTCGGAGCCCGGATGACGGCGGTGGACTGGATCGGCGAAATCTTTTTAAACGCGCTTAAAATGCTGGTGATTCCCCTCATCGTGTCCTCGTTGATCGTGGGGATTGCCGGGTTGGGTGATATCACCAAGGTGGGTAAAACCGGGGGGATCACCTTGTTTTATTTTATGACGACGACCGCTTTTTCAGTGGTGATCGGACTGGCCATGGTGAATTTTATGCAGCCCGGAAAATCCGTGGAGATGGTGTCCGAAATGCCGGAAGGGGTGGCCGCCAAAAAGGCCGTGGGAATTACCGATATTTTGCAGAGTTTCATTTCACCCAACCTCATCAAATCCATGGTGGAGATGGACATCCTCCCGCTCATTATCTTTGCCCTGGTGTTCGGCGGGGTGCTGACCACCCTCGGCGAAAAAGGCAAAATCGTCATCAATTTCTTCGATGCGGTGAACCAAGCTATCATGAAAATGGTGCATCTGGTGCTGTATCTGGCGCCCCTTGGTATTTTCGCGCTGATCGCCTCCAAACTGGGAGCCGCCGGCGGCGGCGACGCCTTCTGGATGGAGTTGCTGAAAATCGGCAAATATGCCTTCACTGTTATTGCCGCGTTGTTGCTTCACGCGCTGGTGGTCCTGCCGTTGGTTTTGTGGTTTTTTACCCGCCGCAATCCCATCACCTTTTTCAAGGGAGCCAGCGCGGCGCTGATGACGGCTTTTTCCACGGCCAGCAGTTCCGCCACCCTGCCGGTCACCATCGAATGCGCCGAGGAGAACAACCAAGTGTCACGCCGGGCATCGCTTTTTGTTTTGCCCATCGGCGCCACGGTCAACATGGACGGCACCGCCATGTATGAAGCGATTGCGGCCATCTTCATCGCACAAATGATCGGGATGCCGCTGGGTTTTACCGAACAGGTCATCATTTTCGTGACCGCCACGCTTGCGGCGATCGGCGCCGCGGGCATTCCCGAGGCGGGTTTGGTCACCCTGATCATGGTGCTCCAGTCCGTCGGCCTGCCCCTGGAGGGCATCGGGATGCTGTTGTCGATCGACTGGTTTCTGGACCGGTGCCGCACCACCGTCAATGTCTGGGGCGATTCCATAGGAGCGGCGGTGGTTGATCAACTTGAAGAACAATACGTGGAAGGAGGGTAGTCAATTGGAATGGATACTTTTGATCCTGTTGGGACTGGTGATCGGGGTTCTGGCCTCCATGACCGGTCTGGGCGGGGGATTTCTGGTGGTCCCCGTTCTACTGTATCTGGGAAATAAGGTGCAGATGGCGGTCGGCACGTCGTTCATCGTGGTTTTTCTGATCGCCGTCTCGTCCGTGGCGGCCCATTACCGGCTGGGCAATATTGATCTCAAGACCGGTCTAATGATCGCCCTCGGAGGGGTTGTGGGCGCTCAGGTGGGTCCCATGATTTTAGAGAGCATGTCGGAGCAGAATTTCAAGCGCTTCTTTGCAGGCGTCCTGGTGCTTCTGGCCATCTGGCTGGTGGTCACCTCGCGCAGTCCCGTCTGATCGAAGCGGTGGTATCGAAATTCGTAAACCCGGTTACGCGGACTTTTCCGGGACCTGACGTTCTCCCCGCACGATCCTTGCCGCAAACGGGCCTTCGCCCAGCTTGTTGATCCAGTTGGAGCGCCCCTTGATCAAGTTGAACATCATGGCGCGGTCCTTGTTGACCGTATCGGTCCAGGTCAGATCCGCGCAATCCGGCTCAAACACCGGGGGCAGGTAAATGAGGTCTCCCCCCTTGGCCTTCAAGGTGTGGTTTTTATCGAAAATGGATTTGATGTCCTCGAGTTTGCACACTCGCCAGTCATTGAAGCCCGCATAATTTTCCGCATTCAGTTTTTGTGCGTATTCCTGGCACTGTTCCAGGTTTCGCCATTTTCCCAGCATCTGGCGGGTGTCTTTTTTGAGCCAGGTCAGCCCGGTGGATGAATCGGTGATGGTATCGTTTCCGTTATCAATAAACCTGTCGTCAGACATGGAAGCCTCGCGATTAAGATTGGATTGCCGGGTATTATATCAAAAATGAGGCGCCATAGAGCCCGAAGATATTTTGCAGGGCGGTGAGGCCGGATTTATTTTCGGGCGGAAAAATGAAGGCCCTGAAAACGGTAATTGAGGCCGGGCGGATGTTTGATCTGAAAAAAATTATTGACCAGGGGAGGGCCGTGGGGTTGGCCGATCACCGAAACGTAATCAAAGGGACTTTCCTCGCAGTTTCGAAACAAACACCACCTTACGAAAAGCGCTTTGTCTAAATTACGCTTGAAGATGATTCCAAGAACATCGGGACCGCTGAAAAAGAATTGCAGGACAAAGTCCGGTGAATTGACCTGAAATGTTTTGTTAAGCGGGAGACGGGTAAGATCCACCGGATTGTTTACTTTGAGGGCCTGGACTTTATATTCCTTGAGAGAAACGGTTTCAAACGAATGAGCGGGTGCGACCCGAGGCCAACCCAAAATAAGACCAAAATAAGGAAGAGACAAGGTTTGCCGGGATTCGAGGGGCGGCGGGAACATAGAAAAAGCCGATAGAACAAAAATTCTATCGGCTTTTTAATCCTATCTAAAAGGACTATGAGTCCCAAAGCTATAAAGCTTACTTCAAAGTCGGATGATATTCGCCACACATGGCATTCGGAATCATATTTTCCTTCATGTAACCTTTGCGGTTCTGACCCATTTGCTTCCGGTACGTGACCGTGGAGTTGTCACCCTGACAGTCGCCTGCTACCAGTCCACGAACCTGAGCCTCTTCCACCGTTTTGGCGGCTTTCCAGGACTGATCGGTCTGGGAGGAACCAAACTGTGGCATTACATTGATTCCGATGGCAGTATTTCTTGAAAGATGAGCGCGGGACGCGCGGTTGACGGCGTCCGTCAGAATGCGGTCTCTGGCACCCATTTGAACGATCGTCTGGCCAACGCTCATTACGCTCTGATCCTGCTGGACATAGGCACCCGGAACCAGTTCATCGGCGGTCGCGCTGGATACACCGAAAGCCAATACAGCCATAAAACATACTGCGAACAAAAGTGCTTTCTTTTTCATTGTCGTCTCCCCTAAAAAAGATTGTACTTAACTTAATAGGTAAAGCTCAAATTAAATAATTCATTAAAACAGCAAACAAATGAATTATGGAATACCGGCAGTGTCGGGACCACGCTCGCGCAAAATCAGCGGCCCTTTTTTTAGACCTGTTGAGGCGTCTTGGACCGGAATTTATAGTTTTAGAGCCGATTTGTCAATAGAAAAACTCTATTTTGTTTCAGGAGCCGACCCCACCGGGTTGAAAATTTGACGATTTAGGGGGCTTTCCAGCGGTTTTTCCCGCTTTTCCGGGCACCCTCCGGAATTTTCCATTAACCCTTTGTTTCAATTAATTTTAAAAAATTCCCTCCCGTCGTTTGAATTTTCCGGGTTCCCGTGTATGATGACGATTTCAAACTGTTTTTTAAAAACCCCCGTCCGAGATGGATTTCCATGCCGAAAAAGTACTTCACCGTGGAAGAGGCCAACGCCCTGATCCCCGATTTGCTGGATTGGGTGCCCCAGTTGCAGGAATTATATACCCTCATGAACGAAGGTTTCCCGGATATCCAAAAAGCCCGGTCCAAGGCCGAGTATGGTGGAGGCAGTGTCCACGGAACCGAATACCTGCAGGTGGCCCTGAAAGCCAATCAAATCACCCAGGGCTTGGAAAAACAGGGGTGCGTTCTTAAAGGCATCGAAATGGGCCTGGTGGATTTCCCGACCATCCGCGACGGCAAAGAAGTGCTCCTCTGCTGGAAAGCCCCGGAAAAGGAAATCCGGTTCTGGCACGATCTGAACACCGGGTTTGCCGGTCGCCAGCCGATTTAGAAGTTACCTCGTCTTCGTGGCGTTGATCCGCTTTTGAAGTTCTT
>SMVT01000158.1 GCA_004357365.1 Nitrospina sp. | reverse complement strand
TGTCAGTAACGAGGCGATCATGGAGCGGAGTTCGCGGAGCTCCTCTCCCTTGTCTTCCGCCATCCATTCCTTCCGGCCCACCTCTCCGACTTCGGCGGCAACGGTTTCCCCTTGGGAATCGTGGTCCAGCACGGCGGTGATTTCCACCAGTGAGGAACAACGCCCTGCGTCCCGATCCTGATTGAACTTGATGGATCGGGTCGAAAGAATCAACGCGCTGTCTCCCAGTTCACTTTTCACCCGGCTCAGGGCTTCGCGGTAACTGTTGGCGATCACTTTTTTAATTCGCATTTAACGTCACCACTCGCAAGGTTCGTATTTGTACGTTTGGAATAATTTCACTGTGAGACAGCACCACCAACTCCGGCAGAAACCGCTCGGTGAGTTTTCTGATATACATCCGGATGAGAGGCGAGGCCAGAAGTACCGGCGAGGTTTCCAGCATTGGAGTCACCGCTTCCGCCGCTTCCCGGATTTTCGCCAGGATTTTTTCGGCCACCGTCGGTTCCAGCGCCAAATAAGACGTGAGTTCCGTTTTTTGAATCGATTGCTGAATCAGATCTTCCACGCCGCGGTCCAGCGTCATCACCGAAAGCGTTCCGTCTTTCGCCAGGTATTGCTTGGTGATGGGCCGCGCCAGCGCCTGCCGCACATACTCGGTCAACACGTCCGGGTCCACCACCTTGGGCGCGTAGTCCGCCAGGTTTTCCAGGATTGTTCTGAGATCCCGGATGGAAATCTGTTCCCGCAAAAGATTCTGAAGCACCTTCTGGACTTTGCCGAGGGTCATCAAGTTGGGCACCAGCTCTTCCACCACCTTGGGGTTGGTTTCCTTGAATTTGTCGAGCAGAGTCTGCACTTCCTGACGGCCCAGCAACTCGTGCGCGTTGCGTTTGATGGTTTCCTTGATATGGGTGGTGATCACCGTCGCCGGGTCGACCACGGTATAGCCCGCCATTTGCGCTTCCTGCTTGGCCGAGGCGTTGATCCAGATCGAAGGCAGGCCGAAGGTCGGCTCCTGGGTTTTGACGCCGGCAATTTCCTTTTCGGTTTTGCCGGGACTCATCGCCAGCAAGCGGCCCATCATCACAGAGCCGCGGGCGACTTCCACGCCTTTGATCAGAATCGCATAGTCACTGGCTTTCAACTGCAGGTTGTCCCGAATATGCAAAGGCGGGACGATAAAACCCAGATCCAGCGCGAACTGCCGGCGAACGGATTTGATGCGCTCCAGCAATTCGCCGTTGCGGTCGGCGTCCACCAGCGGAATCAGCTCGTAGCCCACCTCCAGTTCCATGACGTCCAGCGGTAAAATCGATTCCACTTTTTCGGGAAGCGGGATCTTCTTTTCCTCATCCAATTTCTTCTGTTGTACCCGCTCTTTTTCCTGGCGTCCCTGATACAACCGGTAGCTGATCCAGCCGGCTAAAGCCGATAACACGAAGAACGGAAAGTGCGGCAGGCCGGGAATGGTTCCGAAAAAGAACAGCGCCGCCGAGGCAATGGAAAACGCCGCGGGATTGTTGGCCATCTGCCCGATAAATTCATTGGGAAGACTCTTATCGGTCGTCGCCCGGGTTACGATGATACCGGCCGCGGTGGAAACCACCAGCGCCGGCAGTTGCGTGACCAGACCGTCACCGATGGTCAGCAGGGTATACACCTTGGCCGCTTCGGCAACCATCATGTCCTGCTGGAATACGCCGATGGTGAATCCGCCGATCACGTTGATCAGGGTGATGAGGATGCTGGCAATGGCGTCGCCCCGGACAAACCGGATGGCACCGTCCATGGCTCCATAAAAATCCGCTTCCTGTTCCAGCACCCGCCGGCGCATCCGCGCTTCCTCTTCGTTAATAATGCCCGCGTTGAGGTCGGCGTCGATGCTCATCTGTTTGCCGGGGATGGCGTCCAACGTAAACCGCGCGGCCACTTCGGACGTACGGACCGAACCCTTGGTGATGACGATGAAGTTGATCAAGACCAGGATGATAAAAATCACCGCGCCGACGACGTAGTTGCCGCCCACCACAAACGTACCGAACGACTTGATGACCTGCCCCGCCGCGGCGGGCCCCTCGTTGCCGTGCAGAAGAATGATGCGGGTGGACGCCACGTTCAAAGACAGCCGCACCAGCGTCACAATCAGAAGCAACGACGGAAAAACAGAAAACTCCAGAGGCGCCAAAATGAATATGGACACCAGCAGAATGATCAGGGAAAAGGTGATGCTGAAGGATAACAACAGGTCCAGCAGAAAAGTGGGAATCGGAATGACCATCACCACTATAATGCCGATGATGCCTACGGCGACTGCCAGCTCCTGCGGCTGGGCGGACATGAATTTTTCAATACGATTGGCCATCGAACCTCAGCCTCACACAAAAAATTGACGCACCCCGGTTACGGGTCCACCTTAGTAAGTTATTACATTTAAACGGTTTCGGCAAACACCGGGCCGGCCGAGGCGGCGGTAAGTGCCAATATTTCAATCAATATGAACCACGATGATTTAAGTGCAATCTTTATACCAAGGGAACTTTAATGCAATGCGGCCACCCTATCTAAGCTCGACCACGGGGTAGCTACAATATTCCCCTCCTTACCCAGAGCCTGTCCTGAGCCTATCGAAGGAAGGGGAGGACTATTTTAGGACCAGCGGTCCAGCGTTACGCTGGCCTCACCCCGCCTGTCACCCGGTGGGTGCTTCCGGTGAGGGGAGAGGGTTGGTTTTTGGAAACATGTTTAACCTAGGACCCTGTCCATTTTCTCTGTGCTTGAGTATTGCCATAGGGCCACTTTTGGAAAGGTCTTTATACCCGGGTCTTGCCTTTCAGCCGGTAAACGTAGGCCATAATTTCGGCCACCGCCTTGTAGAGATGAGCCGGAATGGTCTGCCCGATTTCCACCGTTTTGTGGAGCAGGCGCGCCAGCGGTTTGTCCTCCACCACCGGGATGTCATGCTCCTTAGCGAGGGCCCGGATTTTCTCGGCAACGACGCCTTTACCCTTGGCCACCACCACCGGCGCATCGGATTTTTCCTGATCGTACTGGATCGCCACCGCAATGTGCGTCGGGTTGGTGACCACCACGTCGGCTTCCGGCACGGCGGCCATCATGCGGCGTTTCATCATTTCTAATTGCACGTTGCGGATGCGTTGCTTGGTCTGCGGGTCCCCCTCCGTATCTTTTCGTTCGTCCTTGACTTCCTGTTTGGTCATGCGCAGGTTCTTGAGATAGGTGAACCGTTGAAACGGATAATCGACGAAAGCCAGGAAGATCATCGCCACCAGCACCTTGATCATGATTTCCAGACCCACCTGCCCCATGAAAATCAGAATCTGCCCGACGCTCATGCCCATCATCGGCGGAATTTCATCGAAGCGGCCCTTGATGGTGAAATACGCGATCAAAGAAATGAGCGTCACTTTAAACAGGGATTTGAATAACTCCATCAGCGCGGTGCGGGAGAACAGGCGCTTGAATCCGTTCCACGGATTCATTTTGTGAAACCGTGGCAGAAGCGGATGCATGGAAAACCGGACACCCCCGGTCTGCACCAGGTTGGCGATCACGCCGCCCAGCAGAATGGCGAACAGAAAGGGACTCAGCACGGTAAAGGAGTTTTCCATCACCCACCCCAGCAGCCGCTGCATGTCCTCCATGTTGAGTTGGATGACATGCGACTGGCTGAGCAGGTTACGCCAAGTCCCCATCAGGTGCCGGGTGCTGTAGCCCCCGGCGATGGCGAAGGCCAAAATCGCCGCCAAAAGCACGAACGCGGAAGTCAGCTCCCGGCTGTGGGCGAAGTTGCCGCGCTCCTCCGCTTCCTGAATGCGTTTGGGTGACGCCTCTTCTGTTTTCTGATCTACATTGACTTCTTCAGCCATAACCGGATTTCTTTAACCCCTCATCCTCCCATGGTGTGCATCAGTCCCATCAGCCAGTGGGGCAGTTGAGAGATGTGCTGGGTCATCACCATGGCGAAAAAACTCATGGTCAGCCCGACCATCAAAAGCCCGACGCCGATCTGCAGAGGAAAACCGACGATGAACACGTTCATCTGCGGAACCGTGCGCGCCACCAGCCCCAACCCGATGCTGATGAAGAACAGAATCGCCATAATGGGAGCGGCGATTTTAACCGCCACCACAAAGGTGTTTGCGAACAGTTTCATGATGAACGCCATGGTCCCGGCGGAGAAACCGAACTGATGCGGGTTGATCAAATGAAAACTTTCCACCAGGGAGTAGATGGTCAGATGATGCGCGTTCAATGCCAGATACAGCAGGATGGTGAATATGTTCTGGAACTGGGCGAGGATGGACACCTGCGACTGGGTTTGCGGGTCGATCACGTTGACAATGCCGAATCCCATCTGAAAATCCACCACTGTCCCCGCAATCTGAACTACGGCGAAAATCAACCGCGTGGCGAACGCCAGCACCAGGCCCACCGTCGCTTCGGAAAACAGATACACGGTGAATTCGAGCAATCCCCGGGACTCGGGCATCGGCATTTCCCGGACCAGGGGAAAGACGCTTATGGTGAGGAGGAGGATGAAACCGATCTTGACGCGCGCGGGAAACTGCTGGCTTCCCAGTATGGGGACGAACACGATAAACGACGCCACCCGCACCAGAACGAAAATAAAATGTTCGAAATCACCGTAAGAAAGGTTGAAGAGGTCCATCACCCGATATAACCGGGGAAGTTTATGAGGATCCGCTCGGTGAAACTCATCATGATGCGCATGATCCACGGAAAAAACAGGAACAACGCCAGAAACACGGCCAGTATTTTGGGAATGAAGGTCAGCGTCAACTCCTGAATCGAGGTGACCGCCTGAAAAATCGAGATCACCAGCCCGGTGATCAACCCAAAGCCCAGCATGGGCGCGGATACCAGGAGCGTGGTTTTAATCGCCTCCATGGCAAAATCCACGATGAATTGCTCGGTCATCACTGCATCCTACGCAAAACTTTTGATCAGGGAACCGACGGTTAAATGCCAGCCATCGACCATCACAAACAGCATCAGCTTGAACGGCAGAGAAATCAGCACGGGCGGAAGCATCATCATCCCCATGGAAAGCAGGATGCTGGCCACCACCATGTCGAGAATCAAAAACGGGATGTAAATCAGAAATCCGATCTGAAACGCGGTCTTCAATTCGCTGATGACGAACGCCGGCACCACCGACTGCATCTGGACGTCGTCCAGAGTCTGGGGCTTTTCGCCTGCCGCCATGTTGACGAACAGGGCCAGATCCTTTTCCCGGGTCTGCCTCAACATAAAAGATTTAAGGGGCACTTGTGCGATTTCAAAAGCTTTCATCTGGGTGATCTCTTCGTTCAAATACGGTTGCAGGGCCTTGTCGTTGATTTCGGTGAGCACGGGGCTCATGACGAAGAACGTCAGAAACAGAGCGAGACCGATCAACACCTGGGTCGGCGGCGTCTGTTGCGTGCCCATGGCCTGCCTGAGAAACGACAGGACGATCACGAACCGGGAAAACGACGTCATCAGAATCAGGATCGACGGGGCCAGGGTCAATACGGTCAACAGGAGCATGATCTGGAGCGCGGTCGACAGGGTGTCCGGTTCCTCGATATCCTCCACCCCAAACTGAATGGTCGGAATGGGAATGGCGGATGCGTCCTCGGGGACTCCAACCGCTATCGCCGCCCACAGGACGGATCCTGAAACCAAAATGAGTGCTAGTTTTTTCATTTAAAAACCGGAATCTCTCCTAACGTTTTCCGGACCCGCGAAGCCACTTGCCGGGTGGACTCCTGCCCGGTTTCGGATGAATCGGTGAACTGTTTCACATACTCCCCGAAGGGATTGGTCGATTGGTTCGATCCGGAAGTCACCAGGCGTTTGTTATAAGCGTCGACTCCCTGTTTTTGAGTCTGCGGCACTTGTTTTTCTTTGGGGGTTGGGGTGGCGGCGGGCCTGCCTCCACTGCCATTTTTATGCAGACTGTTTTTGATCCGCTCGATCTTTTCCGGGTCCTGAACGTTGCCCAAAAGCGAGATGCGGTCGTGGGCAATCCCCAGGATCAGAACATCGCCGGCCACTTCCACCAGCGCGATACTTTTACGCGGCGCCAGAAACCCGGTCGACAGCACTTTGATGGGTTTTCCTTCGCCGCCGAACACGCTGTTCTTCAGGCCAAATTTCTTGACCAAATAAAACACGACAAATATCAGGCCGAGGACCAGGATCAGGGTGTAAGCCATTTTGAGACTGGCCGAAAACAAATCGGGTTGGCCGACGGACAGGTGGTCCTCAAAATCCAGAATTCCGGCCTTCCGGGTTTTCAGCGGCAACGGATCGGAACCAGAGGCTTCTTTCGGAACTTCCTTCTTCAACGCTTGCCCGAGGGTTTTGGACAACAAAGGAGACTCATTTTTTATTTCTTTTGCGGCGGCGGCCGGACTGATTCCACTGGTTGTTTGGGTCACCGGTGACGGTGGCGCAAAAACATCGGCGGGGATTCCCTGGCCAGAAGTGGTTTTGGTCCTGGGGATCTGGCCCTTCTGAATCAGGGAGGCTCGGGCCAGCAGACTGTCCAGGAAATCCTTTTTCTCCGGTGGCATGCGAATGGGAACCGAAGGCTCCCGGGCGATGCGAATACGCAATATGTTTCCCACTTGCTCCACCACCGTACGGTTTTTAAGGTTCGGGGTTCCGGGGGCCAGGATCAGGCGCAGTCGAAGCCTCTGGGGATCAAACTGCGAAACATACACCTGTTGGACCGTTTCATCGCCGGTATCGAAATATTGCTTGGCCGGATCGACATAGGCGAATGGAAAATCCATTTGAATGGATTTTTTGAAAAAATCCGGCCCCTGATAATGAATGGGCGGTTCTCGGAATTTCAGCTGAATCACCAATTCCCCGGACTGGCGGTCCACGGACACGTCCTGCAAAAAGTTGTAGCTTGAAAGCTTCTCCGCACCCACCGCCAGACTGGTCAAGAACACAACACAACCCAGGCATGCCGCGGCGACTCCTGCAATTCTTGTCATAACCCACCTCTTCAATCGGGCGAACGGATAGCGTCAAAAATACCGACACCAATGATCTCTAGAGTGAAATTGCAAAGGCCGTACCGAAATGGTCTGATAGTGGCGGTTTTAAATGGGAGGAGGCGGTTGAGCGGTTATGAATAAAGGAGTCGCGGGGTGAAGGGGATTCCGGATAAGAGGCCCTCCCCGGGGAAATTGCAGGGGCACCCTCCGGGAAACGGGAGGGGGTCAGGTGAGAGTCTGAACCCGCTCCATCGGGGAGACAATATCGGTCAGGCGGACGCCGAATTTGTCGTTGACGACAACCACTTCGCCGCGAGCTACCAGCTTGTTGTTGACCAGTATTTCCAGCGGTTCGCCCACCAGTTTGGTCAATTCGATCACCGAGCCCTGGCCCAGTTGCAGCAAATCGTTGATCAGCAATTTCGACCGGCCCAATTCCACGGTCACGGTCAGCGGGATATCCAGGATCAAATCCAGATTTTGGGTTTCTTCCCGGGTCAATTCCCCGGTAGCGGACTGCCCCTCCTTGATCTGGTCCAGGTTATCGATATCTTCCAATGCTTCCAGGTCGTCCTGATGTTCTGCCATAACGATTAATCCTTTTGAAGAACTTGGGTAATTTGAACGGCTTTCATACCTCGCGAGACACCGGAGTAGCCTCGGAATTTTGTGTTCCCCTCGATGCTGATGTGCAGAGGGTCCGACACATCCTTGCCCAGCATCATCACATCGCCCACCTTAAGTCCCAGTATATCCTTGGGAGTGATTTGAACCTGCCCCAATTCCGCCACCAGTTCGACCTCGGTCTGCATCAACTCGCCGCGCAGGCGGTTGACCCATACCTGGTCCACTTCCATCTGTTCACTCTGGAAATTGGCTTTGAGTTTGTTGATGATGGGTTCGATCATGGCATAGGGAAGACAGATGGTCACCGAGCCGGAAAAGTTTTCCATTTCGATATCGAATACGATGACCAGCACCACATCCGTGGGGGGCACAATCGCCGCAAACTGCGGATTGACCTCGGAGCGGACATAGGAACAGCTCAAGGGATGCACCGTTTTCCAGGCGCGCTCCCAATCCTCCAGCGCGGTCTGGACCACGTTCCGGGTCATGCGGATTTCAATGGCGCTGAAATCCCGGCCCAGGATATTGATATCGGAGGTTCCCGTGCCGCCAAAAAAGTTGTCGACGAAGGAAAATACCAGGCGGCTTTCGATCACCATCAGGCCGAACCCGCGCAGGGGTTCCATGCGAAACACATGCAGGCTCGAGGGCACCGGCAACGACCGCATAAATTCTCCGAATTTGAGGGAATCGGTGGACACGGTACTGATATCGGCGGATTTCCGCATCAAGGTGGAAAAAGAATTCCGGAACAGCCTCGAAAACATCTGGTTGATGATGTCCAGCGTCGGTAATCGTCCGCGGACGATTTTCTCCTGGCTGGTCAGGTCGTAGGGCACCACGCCCAAGACTTCTTCAGGAACATCGGTCTCGGTTTCAATTTGGCCCTCGCTGACACCCCGCAACAGCGCGTCCACTTCTCCTTGTGATAAAACCTGAGTCATCTCTTCCGACCTCTATCCATCCTTTGACCGGTCGCCCCGGATCATTGAATTAAAAATTCAGAGAAATACACTTCCCGGACATGGCCCATGACCAGAAACCGGTTGACCCGCGTGGTGATCTCATCTTTCAATTTGAATTTGCCTTGGATCGAGTACACGTCCGCGAACGTTTTACTGCTCAGCAGAACCAGGATCGAGTCCATGATTTTCTGCCGGTTGTCCTCCACTTCCGGCTGAACCTCCGGGTTGTTCAGCTCCAGAGTGACCGTGACTTTCAAAATGCGGCTGCCCTTGGTCTTGGCCAGGTTCACTATAAAAGGCGCCAGCGGAACCATGACCCCGACGGGTGGCGGTGCCGGCCGGGTGCTGACGGTTGGAGTCTGCTCCGAAACGGCCGGAACCGATGACGCCGGAACGGGAGATTTCCCGGAAATCAATTCCTGCGCAAAATAACCTCCGGCGCCGGCGATCAGAATCAATACCCCCACCAGAAGGATATTCGTTAACGAGCTCCGCGGGGCTGGCCCCGCTTGAATATTTTCTAAAACCGGTTGTTCCTCTGCCATGAATCAGAGTCTCCCTGTCTCGATCATCCAAGACACCCTATTTTTACATTATAAGTCCATCTTATCCATATCCCAAATGGCGGGAGGATGAACCCCTATCGCAGTTCACCTCAAGCGGCATTCGGGAATGCGGATTGATCACAAATTTCAACAGCTTACAACATTATAGTTCTTTCACGGTCAAATCCCCTCAATACTTGAGTATCTGTCCATTTTTATTGCAGATATCCTGCATATGCTTTTTTTTCATGCAGAATATTTTCCCCTGACCACCAGCCCGGAATCCCCCATTCGGTATTGGTTTTATTTTAAATAATTGAAAATAAGGGGGTTACTTAGATTTTAAGGGCCCGGCGGCGGCCTTCCTCTCACTTGGTACGGGAATTGAATTAACCCTTCTGAATCTGTAACCGCTTTTGATTCCTGTCCCCCTTCAGGTGCGGCCAGGCTCGCTGCCCTTCAACAGATTCATCCCGATAAGCGGTTCGATCGGTCCCATTATTTTTTTAAGGAGACGGCTTGAATGAAAAAAATAGAGGCAATCATCAAACCCTTCAAGCTGGATGAAGTCAAAGACCAGCTTAATGAGAAGGGAGCTTTGGGCATTACCGTTACCGAGGTCAAAGGCTACGGCAGACAAAAAGGTCACACGGAACTCTATCGGGGAGCGGAGTACACAGTCGATTTTTTACCGAAAATCAAGCTTGAAATCCTGGTCAAAGATGATCAGCTCGAAGAAATAATCCAAGTCATCATGCAAGCGGCACAGACGGGCAAAATCGGGGATGGAAAAATTTTCGTGACCGATCTTCTGGATGTGATTCGGATACGGACCGAGGAACGCGGCGACGACGCGATTTAACCGAATGTTACTCTTCGCCTGAAAAACCGGGCGGAGTGCGTTCCTCAAATCCTGTAAAGAAAAAATTTTAATGGACCCCTATTAATTTTTTGAAGGAGAACAATTCTAATGCAGACGCAATTTCGGTCGCAAACGTGGATCGTTTCAATATTCATGGTACTGGTGGTTTTGGCTCCCGGCCTGGCGCTGGCGGAAGAAGCTCCGGTTCTCAATTCAGGCGATACGGCGTGGATGCTGACGGCGACCGCTCTGGTGCTCTTCATGACCATCCCCGGCTTGTCGCTGTTTTATGCCGGCATGGTGCGGAGCAAGAACGTCCTTTCGGTCCTGATGCAGTGTTTTGCCATCACTTCCCTCATGACGGTTTTGTGGGTCCTTTACGGCTACAGCATTGCTTTCGGGGGCGCCGGCGAATATTGGGGAGGGCTGTCCAAGGCCTTCCTGAAAGGTGTGACGGTCGACTCGATCAGCGGCAGTATTCCCGAGACGGTGTTTATGACGTTCCAGCTGACTTTTGCCATCATCACCCCCGCCCTGATCGTCGGCGCGTTTGCCGAGCGCATGAAATTCTCCGCCATACTGCTTTTCATGGGCTTCTGGTTCACCATCGTTTATACCCCCGTGTGCCATTGGGTGTGGGGTGAGGGCGGATGGCTCGGAGGCCTCGGCATTCTGGATTTTGCCGGGGGTACGGTGGTGCATATCAACGCCGGGGTTGCCGGTTTGGTCGCCGCTCTCGTGCTTGGCAAGCGCAGGGGCTATCCCGAAAAACACATGCCGCCGCATAACCTGGGCTACACCCTGATGGGAGCGTCCATGCTCTGGTTCGGCTGGTTCGGTTTCAACGCCGGCAGTCAGTTGGCGGCCGACGGCACCGCCGGCATGGCCATGGCGGTAACCCAGATCGCCACCGCCACGGCGGCATTGGGCTGGATGTTCAGCGAATGGGTGGACCATGGCAAACCCAGCGTGCTGGGTATTGCCTCAGGCGCCGTCGCCGGCCTGGTCGCCATCACCCCGGCGGCGGGCTTCGTCGATCCCGGCGGCGCGCTCGCCATCGGCGCCATCG
>SMVT01000157.1 GCA_004357365.1 Nitrospina sp. | reverse complement strand
GCGAGTTCTGCGGGCACTGCATCGGCCTCAATTTTCACCCGCCGCTTTAATCTTCAATTCTATTGAAATAAAAAGGGTTAGTTAAAAAACCAAATTTTTTTAAAATTAATATTGACAATCATTCTCAAATTGGATAAAACTACCCCCCTGTTTTAATAATGATAATGATTTTCATAATCTAAATCGATTGACCACCGGCGTTTGTGCTGTCAATTGAAGGGCAGGGGAAAGCAATGAGAAAAACATTTTTGATATTCGGAGTACTGGGTTTGATGATGATTTGGAGCACTTCGGGATGGGCACAGGACATCAAGGAACTGGAACGCCGCATCGATATTATGTCGGACGAGTTGGACGCTTTGAAAGAAAGCGGGGGCGGCGGTGTGGCCGACCGTGTGCACATTCACGGTTATGGCGAATTGCATTTTAATATGCCCACGGATGGCTCCGATACGGCTCAGTTTGATAATCATCGGTTCGTCCTTGGGGTAAACGCCAAATTGACGGACTGGATCCACCTGAATGTCGAAATCGATTTCGAACATGCGGCGCAGGAGCTGGAGTTTGAGTTCGGGTACCTGGATTTTCTGCTCGGCCCCAAACTCAATGCCCGCGCCGGCGTCATGCTGGTTCCGATGGGCTTCCTCAACGAATATCACGAACCGCCCCTGTTCTGGACGGTCGAGCGTCCCACTTTTCAAAAAAGAATCATTCCCACCACCTGGAACGCCTCCGGGGCCGGAATTTTTGGATCGCCCATCGACGGCGTGAATTACCGCCTGTATGTGGTCAACTCCCTGCAGTCGCTCCGTCCGACAGGGTTCGATGATGGGCACGGCGCTGGCGGTGAGAAGGGCTTCTTTAACGCTAAAGAAGGTATCCGCAAGGGCCGTCTCCAACCCGATGCGGCGATTTTCGAGGATTTCGCTATCACTGGCCGGGTGGAACTCACCAAATTGCTTCCGGGTTTGCAGACCGGTTTTTCCTTCTATACCGGCAATACCACGCAAAATTTCATTCCCGAAGGCGGCCGCACCACCATCTTGGAAGCGGATGTCAAATACCGTTACCGATGGTTTGATATGAATGCCTCCATGGCGCATATCAATATCAGTGACGCCGCAGCCATCAACGCCTTTCAAATCCTCAATGGCAATGCGGATGATAAGGGTGACGTTGCTTCCGGTATTTTTGGATGGAACGTGCAGGCGGGGGTCCATGTGCCTCAGTTGTTGAATATGAGCACGAGCCAGGATGTGGTTCTTTTTGCTTTGTATGAATTTATCGATACCCAGAATGAAATGCCCGCGGGAACTGCCCCCGACCGTTCTCGTGAGTTGAGAATCGTGACTGCCGGGGTTTCTTACATGCCCATTCCCGAAGTGGCGTTGAAATTCGATTACGTGCACACTTCCCAGGCTGATGGTGACCGAATAGATCAGGTCAACCTGGGGGTGGCATACATGTACTGATCCTTCGGTTGTTCAAACCTCCCTGAATCCCGGCAAATGATATGCTGACCTCCTCCAGGTTCCATGCGCTCTGCCGGGATTTCTTTGTCATCTCTGGGAGAGAATGTTTATAATGCGTGCCTTGTTCTTCCGTGCCCGATAAAAGTGATATGCAGAAAATAATCAAAGCAAGAAAACTCAACCTCGTTCGCCGGCCTTTTTTATGGACCGTTTTGATGATATTTGTTTTTGGATCGACCCTGCTTTCGGCCTCGGAGGATGAATGGCGGGAAGACGTTTATTTGACCAAGAAGGAAGCGTTCGCGCTGGCTTTTCCCGGGGCGGAGAAGATCAAAAAAGAAAAAAAGTGGCTGACCGATACGCAGAGGGAAGCCATCAGGAAAATCCTCGGGAAAGAATACAAGGAACGCCGCGTGACCTATTACTTCGGTTTGAATGGAGAGAGCCAGCCCATCGGCGCCATGGTCATCGGCAACGAAATCGGCCGTTCCTATCCCATCACCTTCATGGTGGTGATCAATCCCGACGGCACGGTGAAGGACGTGGAGATCATGGTGTACCGGGAATCGCACGGCTGGGAAGTGCGGTTCGAATCGTTTCTCAGCCAGTTTTTCGGGCGGGATGCCGGGGACCGGTTCGACAACATCAACAACATCACTGGCGCCACTCTGTCGGTCCGCTCCATGACCCGGGGCGTGAAAAAAGCGGTGGCCGAGTTTCAGGTGATATTCATAGATAAGGTAAAGTAGTTCAATTGACGGGCCGCCAACGCCATCAGTCCTTCTTCGGAGTGTACTTGAATTCGCAGAACGTTCCCAGCTTGGCAAAGGTATTGCTCAGCTTCAGGTTGACATAATCCTCGCGGGCCTGCGCTGGAATCGAATCAAAGTTGCAGGCCGTCTGGATGAGGTCCGTCCGGCCGAAACGGATGAAGAACGTGGCGAACCAGCATTGTTTCATTTTATAGGTCCAGCTCTTCTCGTCGTTCTTTTTGTGTTCCAGAAGAAAATGCCTCCAGGTGTAAATCTCATCCACCTTGGGAAGGTTGGTTTCCACGAAGGTTTTGAACGGATTGTCCGACGCTTTTTCTTCGGCGACCATTTTATCCATCTCCGGCTTCAGCCAGCCTCGTAAGGCTTCCGTGATGTATTCCCGGGCCCGCTTGATATTGAGGTTGTAATCCTCCAAAGTGGCATGGACGGTATAGATGAACAACGCAACTGTGGTCAGGTATTGCTCCTCCGGTTCCTGAGAATCCCCGTTTTCGTATTCCCACAGTTGGTCGAAATGGGTGCGGATTTTGTCCACATCGATATCGGCCTCCACCACTTTGAAATGAGCGAGAATCGGTTCGATCCGCTCACTCGCTCTGGGGACCGTTTTGGGTTCGCTGTTCTGTTCCGTTTCCTGGCCGCCTTCGTCACTCATGGGGATTCCTTAAATTCAAATTTATCAATTAGTTATATGAAGTTCCCCCGGCACATCTCCACTCCAATGCGGTCTCCGGGCTGCATCTTTCGTAATGGCTTAAAATAGCATATCTCAAGGCCTTAGATCAAGTTCTGGAAACATTTTCAGGGATTATTTGTAGAGCGGGCAGGGCCCTTTCGGTGGAGCCGTTCTGCAAATTTGGTACAATGCCGGGATTCCACCCAACGCGAGATAATATGGATTCAGACGTATACGACGTGGTGATTGTCGGGGCCGGGGTCATCGGTCACAGCATCGCCTATCAATTGAAGGGGGCCGAGCCCTCGCTGAGCATCGCCGTGCTGGGGGATCCCATGAACTCGGTGATGGCCTCGCGGGCGGCGGCGGGCATGCTGGCGCCTTATTGCGAGTGCGAGCAGGGAGATTCCTTTTTCCGGTTTTGCCGGGAATCGCTCGATCGCTATCCGGCCTTCATCGAGGAATTGACCGCCGTCAGCGGGGTCGGGGTTTACCTGTCCATGGCGGGTTCGCTCATGCCCGCCTCTTCAGTAGGGGACCAGTGGGACGAGCGCCTGCGCTTTTTCCGGGAAGAGAAGATTCCGCATGAAATCTGGCCGGTGAGCCGCGTGCGGGAACGGTGTCCCGACCTGGCGCCGGGTTGCGGCGAGGTGATCTGGGTCGGCGAGGGCCAGGTCAACAACCGGCAATTGCACGACGCGCTGGTGGCCGGGTCCGGAAAGCGGGGTGTCCGGATTATCCATCAAAACGTGACCGGTTTCCAACGCTACTCCAACCGCATCCACGCAGCGGTGACCGACTCCGGCGAAATCCGCGGCAAACGGTTCCTGGTGGCGGCGGGAAGCTGGTCCCAGCAGATCGGCAAAGTCCTCGAAGTCTCCATGCCGCTCAAACCCATCAAAGGCCAGATGTGCCGCGTGGCGGTGGAGGACGGACGGCTGGATTACACCCTCCACGGCCTCGCCACCTATGTCGCCCCCTGGCGGGAGGGCAACGGATTTGTCCTGGGGTCAACCATGGAGGACCGGGGATTCAACCCGACCGTCGAGGCGGATGTGATTCAGGGCCTCATTGACCGGGCGGCCCGTCTTTTACCCTGCCTGAAAGACGCCTCACTGATCGAATCGTGGTCCGGGTTGAGACCGGCGGCGGAAGATCTGATGCCCATCATGGGAGCCAGCGGACGCTATGAAAACCTGTACTATTCCACCGGGCATTACCGCAACGGCATCCTCCAGACCCCGCGCCAGGCCGATTACATGACCGCCTGCCTGTTGGGAATCTTGAAAGACCCCATCGCGGAATTTTCTCCCGATCGTTACGATCTTTAATCATTAAAGGAACCGTTGGAATCCCATGGCGAATCCTCCCCAGGCATTTGTGACCCGCAAACAAGACGAAGATCGAGTGCGGGATTTTCATCACATCTGGCACCCCTGCACCCAGATGAAAGATTATGAAGAAGTGCCGCCGCTGTTGATCGACCGGGCCGAAGGGATTTATTTGTACGATCGGGAGGGACGGCGCTACATGGACGTGATTTCTTCCTGGTGGGTCAATCTGTTCGGGCACAATCATCCGCGTATCAACCGCGCCATCCGGGAGCAACTGGATAAAATGGCGCACGTCATGTTCGCCGGGGTGACGCACCAGCCCGCCATCGACCTCGCACAAACCCTGGTTAAAGTTTCACCACCCAAGCTCACCAAGGTATTTTTTTCCGACAACGGCTCCACCTCCGTGGAAGTGGCGTTGAAGATGAGCCTGCAGTACTGGCTGCAGACCGGGAAGCCTCAAAAAACGAAATTCATTTATCTGAAAGGCGGCTACCACGGTGAAACCCTGGGAGCCCTCTCGGTGTGCGGGATCGGTCTGTTCCGCGACAAATTTGAAAAGGTGCTGATGCACAATATCGAAGTGGAAGGACCGGACTGTCTGCGCTGCCCGTTCGGGTTGGAGCGCGAATCCTGCCACGCGGAATGTTTTGAACCGATGGCGCAGACGCTGGAGAAAAACCGGGAATCCGTCGCCGGAGTGATCGTCGAACCGCTGGTGCAGGGCGCGGCGGGGATGAAGATGTATCCCCCGGTGTATTTGAAAAAACTGGAGGAGGCCTGCCAGGCCACGGGCGTGCATGTTATTTATGACGAGGTGGCGGTGGGCTTCGGACGGACGGGTTCTCTGTTCGTCTCGGAGCATCATGGGCTGAATCCCACCTTCCTGTGTTTGTCGAAGGGCATCACTTCCGGTTATCTGCCGCTGGCGGCGACGTTGACCACCGATGACATTTATCAGGCGTTTTATGACGATTACGTATCGTTCAAGCTGTTCATTCGCAGCCACAGCTATTCGGCCAACCCGCTGGCCTGCGCCGCCGCCAATGCCACCCTCGGCCTGTTGATCGAACCCGGATTCATGGACCGCCTGGAACCGAAAATAAAAATGATAGGGCGGGAGGGCGAATGCCTGCGCGATCTACCGTGGTGCGGGGAGTTTCGTCAAACGGGAATGATCGCGGCGGTGGAGTTGGTGAAAGACCGCGACACCCTGGAGGCGTTTCCCATCGAACAACGGGTGGGGTATCAAATTTTTCTCGAAGGGTTGAAACGCGAAGTCTATCTGCGTCCTCTGGGGAACGTGGTCTATTTTATTCCGCCGCTGGTGATCGAGCCGGACCAGATCGCCACCATGATGACCGCCGCCCACGAAAGTATAACCACTGTATTAAAAGGAACCTGATTATGTATGAAGTATACATTACGACCCAATTTTCCGCGGCGCACCGGTTGAAGGGGCACGACGGCCAGTTTGAAAACCTGCACGGCCACAACTGGACTGCATCCGTCACCGCCGAGGCGCAGGAGCTTAATGAAATCGGCGTCGGTATCGATTTCGTCAAGCTCAAGGAAAAAGTCGAATCCTGCCTGTCCGTTCTCGATTACAAGAATATCAACGAGGTCCCGCCCTTCGACAAGGACAACCCGTCCGCCGAAAACATCGCCCGCTGGCTGTTCAAAGAGTTGAGCGCCGATCTCAACCACGGCGGCGTCCGCATCAAAAAAGTGGAAATCTACGAGATGCCCAACTGCGGCGCGTCATATTACGAATAGAGTTTTCGGCAAAGTCCGGTTTATTTCATGCCGGTGATGGTGCCGTCGACGACGTCGATGTGTTCCGCCTGTGGATGTTCCGGCAGGCCGGGCATGCGCATGATGTCGCCGGTGATGGGCACCAGGAATCCGGCACCTGCGGAGATCAAGATTTCGCGCACGGTAACGGTGAATCCTGTGGGCCGGCCCAGCAGTTTGGGATCGTCGGACAACGACTGTGGGGTCTTGGCGATGCACACCGGGAGTTGGTCGTAACCCAGCTGTTCGATGGATTTCAAATCCCGCTCCGCCTTTTTGGTGTAAACGATTTTTTCCGCGCCGTACATGCCATTGGCCACTTTCCAGATTTTGGTTTTGACGTCTTCCTGCCAGTCGTAGAGAGGGCAGAAGGGAGTCGATACCTTCTCCGCGTGTTTCATCACCGCTCGGGCGAGTTCTTCTCCGCCGGGGCCGCCGGCTTCAAAATGATTGCTGACAGCAAACGGTACGCGCAATTTATTCCGGCAGTGGCTGCGGACCAGTTCGATTTCCTCATCGTGGTCGCTGGCGAATCGGTTCAGGCAGACCACCGGCGGCTCGCAGAATTTATCGATGTTCTCGACATGTTTGTCGAGGTTGGCCATGCCCTTCTGCAGAGCCTCGGTATTTTTTTCCGTGAGATGGTCTTTGGAGACGCCGCCGTGCATCTTTAGCGCCCGGCAGGTGGCGACCAGCACCACCGCGGCGGTGTCCAAACCCGCGCTCTGGCATTTGATGTCAAAAAACTTTTCCGCGCCCAGGTCGAATCCGAATCCGGCTTCGGTGATCACCCAATCGGCCAACCCCAGCGCCATTTGGGTGGCGATCACCGAGTTGCACCCGTGCGCGATGTTGGCGAAAGGTCCGCCGTGGATGAACGCCGGCACCCCCTCGGTGGTTTGCACCAGGTTCGGCAGGAGCGCGTCTTTCAACAGCGCGGCCAGCGCGCCGGTGGCGTTCAGCGAATCGGCGGTGACCGGTTCGCCGTCGAAGGTGAAGGCCACGAGGATGCGCCCGAGTCGGGCTTTCAAATCGTCATAATCCCTCGCCAGGCAGAGGATGGCCATGATTTCCGATGCGGCGGTGATATCGAATCCCGATTCGCGGGGTATGCCCTGCAACACGCCGCCCAGTCCGATGATGATATCCCGCAGGGCGCGGTCATTCATGTCGATGACCCGTTTCCAGGTGATGCGGCGCGGGTCGATGCCCGCCGATCCGTCCCGGTAAATTTTATTGTCGAGAAGCGCCACCAGCAGATTGTGGGCGGAGGTGATGGCGTGGAAGTCGCCGGTGAAGTGCAGATTGATTTCTTCCGCGGGATGCACCTGGCTCAGTCCGCCGCCGGTGGCGCCGCCTTTCATGCCCAGGCAGGGGCCGAGGGACGGTTCGCGCAGGGCGATGGCGACGGATTGCCCCAGATGCGCGAGGGCCTGTCCCAATCCGATGGTCGTGGTGGTTTTGCCTTCTCCCGCCGGTGTCGGGGTGAGGGCGGAGACCAGGATCAATTTGCCGCGGGGCGGATGTTGTTTCAGGACTTCCAGTTTGACCTTGGCCTTGGTGGTGCCGTAGGGTATCCAGTCGGTTTCCTTCAGTCCCAGGCGGGCGGCGATTTGGGCGATGGGGGCGGCTTTGAATGGGGAACGGTCGTTCATGAAACAACCTCATTCATCAATGAAAAACCTGATGGCGAACCCATTATTTTTTCCGGTCCAGCCCCTTGTACGCGCGATAGGTTGGGGACTTGTGCGCTCCCATCTCAAACAGAACCGGGAGCATGAACAAGGCGCAGACCGTACAGATAATAATTCCCAGTTCCACGATGTGGGCGATGGAGCGCACTCCGGCGTGGTGGGCTGTATTCAGGCTGGCATATCCCGCCAGGGTCGTCAAGGCCGAAAGGATAATAGCGCTCCCGGTTTCCTTAACCGATTTGATGGTTTGATAGCGGGAGTAATCCAGGATGTGGTGACCCAGATAAACGCAATGGTCGATCATGATGCCGACGATGGAAGGCAGCATGACGATGTTGAGGAAATTCAATTTGATGTGAAAAACGGACATCATCGCGCCGGTCAGGGCCAGACCCGTGAACAGCGGCAGAAAGGTTTTAACGGCGAGCCGGAGGCTGCGAAAATCCCAGAGCAGGATGAGGAACACCAGTACCATGGCGAGGCCCAGGGTTTGCGGCCCTTTTTCCTTGACCAGGTCCAGAATAGCGGCGGCCAACAGGTTTTCGTTTAATACGGATACCGTGATCCGGCTTTCCGCCAGTTTGGCTTTCAGCTCATGGATCTCCTTTTGGAGTTGATAAATATTTCTCACGTCAAAAAAGCTTTTGTCGGCCGGAGAAAAGACCAGGACCAGGTATTGATCCTCCGCCATAAAACCCTTCATCAGGTTGTCGGGGATCTGTTTTTCATCGAACGGACCGGTTTCCACCAATCGCCGGAGCATGCCATACCGGCGCGTTCCCATGGAAATCTCGAGGATGTCGCGGTCCTTGATCAGTTTGTCCCGGATGCGGTCCAAAATTTCCTTTTTGCTTTCATATTCCCTGAGGCTGAACAGGTTCAGGGAGTGATGGATACCGATAGTGGATTGGTCTCCGTATTTTTCCTTGATCGCTTGCAGAGCCTGGTGGATCTGAAACAGGTCCCCCTTATTGGGAGTCATGATCACCGTCGGCGAAAAGGCGAATCCGAAGTCCTTCGTGGTTTCCGCTTCAATGTCAGCGGCGGGAGAATGGCCCCGGAGTTTTCTGAAATCGTGTTCGAATTCGATATCGGGCAGAAGGAACAGGCTGAACACCAGAAGCAGAACAAACATCGCCGCCGGAAAGAAGGGGGTCCGGCTGTAAATATCGGAAACTCTCAGGTAAAACAACCGGGGCCGGGGTTTCCGCAGCCAATGGATTTGGTCGCCGCATAAAATCAGTGCGGGGAGCAGAAAGAAATAACTGAGGAAAGAGCAGATGATCCCGATGGTGGCGATCGTGCCGAACTCGGAGAACCCCCGGAAATCCGAAAATATCATCAGAGAAAATACGCTGATGGTGGTGGTCATGGCCGTGAAGCCGGAACGGCCGACCTGGGTGGCGACCAGTTCCGCCGCTTCCGGGCTGGTCTTGCCTTTTCGCAGTTCCTGCTTGAACCGGACGTATAAATGGATTCCGTAATTGATGCCCAGCCCGGTCAGGATCGCGATCAGAAATCCGGAAATGATGTTGACGTGGCCGATGATGAGGCGCGTGAGCGCAAACGTCATGCTGAGAGAGGTGACCAATGGGATCAACAACAGGGCAATGGACAGAAACGACTTGGTGTACACGGCGAGGATGAAAATCACCAGAATCACCGCCACCATCGCGGACCGCTTGAGATCGCTGAAGATGATCTGGTTTTCCTCCAACCGGGTGATCATGGAGCCGGTGAGTTGAATTTTCAGGCTGGGAAACTTCTTTTGAATTCCGGATTGATCGATTTGGCTTTTGACATCCCGCACAAAGTTCTTGGTGAAACCGGTATTGGAAGCCGTTCCGCGCGGTTGAATGAAGATGTAATATTTCTTCCCGCTTTTACCGCTGTAGTACGGTTGCATGGGCTCAAAAATTTTATACTTGCCGGACAAATCCTGAAGCTGGGAAGGATTGTAGGTATCCTGAACCGTCCCAAAGAATCCGGTCAATGAACTCCGGGCATGTTCGATGGCGCCTGCGACCACTTTCTCGAGCTCCTTCAGGTCGCTTTGGGTGGCGAACAGCAGTTGCCGGTTTTTTAAAAATTTCACCGGCAGGCGGGAGTCGACAAAATAAACATCGTTCACCTGGCGGAACCGTTCGGTTAAATCGTCAATGACTTCCGGCACTTCTTTCCGTTGCAAGCCTTCCAGGACGACCACCAGCGGCCCGGTGTTTCCCGTTTTGTCGATGACCCGGTTGAATTCCTTGACCAGCGGCAGGTCCAGCGGCAGGAGATTGTCCAGCCGCGGGTTGTAGGTCAATCCCGAAGCCACCCACAGGGAGACCAGCGTCAACAGGGCCGCGCACACCAGAAGCAGCCCGGGCTTTCTGGAGGTGATATGGCGGTAGCACCAGTTAAGAATCTTTTTCATGGTTAATTATTTGATGATGAAAAATAAACGTTACCAGCATCTGCGCGAGCATGAACCCGGAGAGCCAGCGGATCGAATGTTCCAAAACGGCAAAACAGGGAAACAGGGCGATGAGAAAAAAATCAGGTCCGGCCCGGGCCCGTCGTAACCGTAGGTGACCCGGCCCATCATGTATTCCTTGAAGTAGTCAAAGGTAATTCCTCTTAAAAAAATGAGGGCGGTCAGCACCATCAGCTCTCCCCGAGATTCGGGTATCCCGATCGTCCGATAAGTATCGCCATGCCGGATACATCGTCGCCGATTCCATCGACGATGCGCCCCCACTCGCTGGCCATGCCTTGGCTCGGGCGAGCTCTCCATCCACACTATCCAGAATAAGGGATATTTCGAAAATAATCCCCCCGAATCGGGGTCAGGTCCTCCCCGAGGCTGAACAGGTTAACGCGGGCCCGATGGCGGACAGGGCGTGATCTGGTTCGGGGTGACGGGGGTTTGCTTGAAGGCGCAGACCAGCGGCCGGGCGGCCGGTTCCTGCGCATACCGCACGATAGGTTCCTTCAAGTCCTTACGGATTTGATGGGTCGGGTTCT
>SMVT01000156.1 GCA_004357365.1 Nitrospina sp. | reverse complement strand
CAAAACGCTCCCGCCACTGATTGCGGGCCTGGTCAAACAGGGTCGACGGTACGTCGTCAAAATGAGAGTCGAGGTTCCGGCTGTATTGGATCAGCCCCGGGCCCATCATGAGCCCCGTATAAATACAACTCAACAGGGAGTTGGCTCCCAGCCGGTTGGCGCCGTGGAATTGATAGTCGCATTCTCCCGCGGCGTATAATCCCTGAATGGAGGTCATCTGGTTGCGCGGCGATTGATGGTCGATCAAGCCGTGACCGTCGTCTTGGTAATCGGTCCAGATGCCGCCCATGGAATAATGCACGGCGGTAAAAATTTTCATCGGCACTTTTTTGGGATCGTCGCCGGTGAATTTGGTGTAGATGTCGAGAATGCCACCCAGCCGGTTTTCCAGAAATTCTTCGGATTTATGCGTCAAATCGAGGTAGACCATGGCTTGGCCGCCGACTCCCAGTTTCTGGTTGTACACGACGTCGTGGATTTCCCGGCAGGCGACATCGCGCGGCACCAGATTACCGAAACGCGGATGGTTTTCCTCCAGGAAATAGTAGCGTTCCTTTTCCGGGATGGTGAGCGGATCGCGGTCGTCTCCGGGTTTTCTGGGAACCCAGATGCGGCCGCCTTCCCCGCGCGCCGATTCGCTCATCAAGCGCAGTTTGTCCGGGCCGGGAATGGCGGTGGGATGCACCTGGATGAATTCGCCGTTGGCATATTTGGCGCCCTGCAGATACGCGGAGGTGGTGGCGACGCCGTTGCACACGGTGGAGCCGGTGGTTTTGCCGTAAACCTGCGCCGGACCCCCGGTGGCCAGCACCACGGCGTCCCCCTTGGCTGTAAAAATTTCCCCGGTACGGAGATCGTGCAACACCGCGCCGCGGCAGATGCCTTTGGAATCCAGCACGGCGGACAGGTATTCGTGCCATTCCAGTTTTTGCACTTGGCCGTTGTGTTCGTACCGCCGGACCTGTTCGTCGAGGGCGTACAGCAGTTGTTGTCCGGTGGTGGATCCCGCGAAGGCGGTGCGCGAGTACAGGGTGCCGCCGAACCGGCGAAATTCCAGATGCCCCTCCGGCGTACGATTGAAGGCGACCCCCAGGCGGTCCATCAGGTGAATGATGGCCGGTGCCTGGTAGCACATGTCATGCACCAGCGGCTGATGCGCCAGAAAATCGCCGCCCTTGACGGTGTCGTAAAAATGCGTTTCCGGCGAGTCGCCTTCGCCTTTGGTGTCGATGGCGGCGTTGATGCCACCCTGCGCGCATACCGAATGCGAACGCTTCACGGGTTGGTAGGACACGATGGTGACGTTCGCCTTGGCCTCGCACAGTTTCATGGTGACGGCCAGCCCGGCCAGCCCACCACCGATGACAATGTATTGCGGTTTCCGCGTTGGCATCAGGCGGCTCCCATGACGGTGGGTTTGACGTTGACGGGGTCGAGTGAAAATTCGAGAACCGTTGCCAGGCCGAGGAAGGTCAACACCGCCCCGAACAGCATGAACACGATGCCGGCGTTACGTTGCGCCCGGGGTCCCACGATGATGCCCCAGGAAATGCAGAAAGCCCAGAGTCCGTTGGCGAAGTGAAAGGTGGCGCTGAGGATGCCGATCATATAAATGATGCGTCCGGTCCAGGTGGCGAATTCCCGGTTCATGACGTCGATCAGAAAGGGCGCGGCTTCAAACAATTCATGGCCGTACCACAGTTTCGGGACGACGGTGGTCCCCATGTGGTAAATCAGAAACACAAAAACCAGGGCACCGGTCAGCCTCTGCAACACGTACATCCAGTTGCGCGGGTAACGGTAGCGCAGAACGTTCATCTTCGCCACCTGGGTGATGTAAAATCCTACGATGGAATGAAACAGAAGCGGGATATAGATGAACAGAACTTCGATCGTGAACAGAAACGGCAGGTTGTTGATGACGTCGATGCTCAACTGGTAGGGCAGGACGCCGACGGTCCTCAGGGAATTGACCAGCAGGTGGATCGTCAGAAACAGGCCGATGGGAACCAGGCCGGTGAGCGAATGGAACTTTAAAAGCAGAAAATGGACTTGGCCTTTGGTAATGTTACCCATCGGGAATCCCTGTACGTGAGCGTTTCACCGGGGGAATGCCATGATACTCTCATTATCTTTACTTAATCGCAGGGTGAAGACAAGATATTTCAGGATTAAAATGCCGGGGATGGAGACGGGGTGAGTGGCAATCAAAAATCGTATTCGAGAAGCGGTTTTTGCTTGAATTCGGGATCGACCGGTTTGTCGGTGGAGGTGATTTTCAGGTTCTCGGGGTTTTCGACGAACAGGTCGACGAAACCGCATTGGGCGCAAACTCGAGGTTGCAGGGGGACCTTTTTCTCGATGCCGTGGTCCTTGCGGACCACCATGATCAATTCCAGGTCCTTGCTGGTGCGAAGACCGATCTCCCCCTTAAGGACGCTTTTCGCGCCGCATTTACTGCAGGTGTTGGGATCGCTCATAGCCCGCCTCGTGTATGAGGATTCCGGACTGAGGGAAAGGTTTGGCACCTTCCAAACCTCCCTCCCTCGGTTCGAACATTAGTCCAGCCGGAAAATTATAGCACAGCAAAATCCGCTGCGGGCGGATTCAGCCATGATTTCCTCCCTTACGCCGCGAAAACGGGCGTCTGAACCGTTTCCACGTAAACCGGACGTTCGGTGCGTTCCCGGTTGATCAGCTGGTTCAATTCCTTGCTGGCGTGGAATACAGGTTTTTTGCGGGCCGGAATCTGGATGGGCTCGCCGGTGACCGGCTTTTTACCGATCCGGGCCTGGTACTCTCTCAGGCGGAAAGAACCAAACCCCTGAATGACCACGCGGCCGTCTTTTTCCAGGTTGGTCATGATGCCGTCGATGAAAGACAGCAGGATCCGATCCGCTTCCTGCTTGGAAATGTTCATCTTGGCGGCCAGTTTGTTGGCTAAATCAGAGCGTATCATGGGCTTCCTCGGGTTAAGGTTGATCGATATCGCTATACTTACTTCAAGAGTCATGCCAAAAGGGTTTAAAAATTAAGTGATTGATTTAGAATGGTTTAAAAATTGGGGGTTAGATCGATTGTCTGGAAATTGTATAGTTTTTGTTAAACCGGTGTATGGAAACCTGTACTACCCCTAAAGGAGGTATTTTCAACCACAATGATAATACTGGCATATCTGACTCATCCCCATGTGGAGACCTGGAACTTCCAGGACCGCCATCGAGAGCAATTTAGTAGACAGTGTCCGGGTGTTCAGCTGGTAGTCTGCCGTAATTCAAAAGAATTTCTGTCGCACCTGCCCGGTGCCGAAGGGGTCATCGTCTGGTTTTTCAAGGAGGAGTGGGTAAAAATTTCGCCAAACCTGAAATGGATCGCCACCCCCGCCGCCGGGGCGGACTGGATCGCGCCCGGGGTTGAGGACCAGCTTCCGGTTTTTTTCGGAGGTTTCCACGGCCCGATGATGGCCGAAAGCATAGTGGGCGCCATGCTTTACTTCTGCAAGGCGTTTGGCCTGTCCCGCGACCTTCAGAAAAAGAAAAAATGGGCTCGTGTCAAGATATCTCAAAAGGTAGCATCTTTATATCAAAGGAGGGTTACCCTCCTGGGATTCGGGCGCATCGGCCAGACCATCGGACGCGTCCTCAAACCCTTCGGGTGTCACCTGACCGGAGTGAAACGCACCGCCATCCAGCCGCCGGATTATTTCGACGGTCATGACCGGGTGGTGACCGCCGACCGCCTCATAGCCGTTTTGCCGGAGACCGATCACCTGGTCCTCGTTCTGCCCGGCACAGCGGAGACCGACGGTCTGTTCACACGCGAACATTTCAGGCAACTGCCGCGCCATTGCCTCCTGTACAACGTGGGGCGCGGCAACGTGATCCGGGAGGCGGACCTGGTTCAGGCCCTGCGCGAAAAACGGATCGCCGGCGCCTACCTCGATGTGTTCGAAACCGAACCCCTGCCGGAATCCTCGGAGTTGTGGGACATGGAGAATGTTTTGATCCAGCCGCACCTGTCCGCCGCCTCGCCCCATTACCTCGACCTGTTCGTCGACGAATTGATCCCCCGCCTGGTTAATAAACTTTAGACAGGATCACAGAATCAATAGTAGTTTTTTAAAGCGTTGGGTGTTGGAGGTGGTGATCCGTGGTTTTCTGGAATTGGTGGGCGATGTTTAAAAGCGTTTCTTCATCAAAATGTTTACCCATCAACTGCAGGCCGATGGGTAAATTGTTTTTCGATTGACCGCAGGGGATCGACATCGCGGGAATCCCCGCCAGGTTGGCGGAGATGGTGAAGATGTCCGACAGATACATCTGCAGGGGATCGTCCAGCTTTTCGCCCTGCTTGAACGCCGGCGCCGGTGCGACCGGGCCCACCATCAAATCGCATTTCCTGAAGGCTTCCTCAAAATCCCGCTTGATCAACGTCCGCACTTTTTGTCCCTTCAGATAATAGGCGTCGTAATAACCGGAGCTGAGCACGAATGTGCCGAGCAGGATGCGTCGCTTCACTTCCTCGCCGAATCCCTCCTCGCGGGTATTGGTGTACATGTCCATCAGGTTGTCCGACTGCTCCGACCGGTAACCGTACTTGACGCCGTCGTAGCGCGACAGGTTGGCGCTGGCCTCGGCGCAGGCGAGAATGTAATACGTCGCCACGGCATACTCGGTATGCGGCAGGGACACCTCGACTGTCTGCATGCCCATCGACTCCAGCGTTTTAATCGCCTCCCGCACGGCCTTTTCGACGTCCGGGTCCAGCCCTTTCGCAAAATATTCTTTCGGGATGCCCATCGTGAGTCCCTTGATGTCCTTCGACAACGCCGCCGTGAAGTCCGGGAGCGGCACGTCGGCGGAGGTGGAGTCCATCGGATCGTGCCCGCCGATGACGTTCATCAAGACCGCCGCGTCTTCCGCGGTTTTGGTCATCGGGCCGATCTGGTCGAACGACGAGGCGAACGCCACCAGTCCGAACCGCGACACCCGCCCGTAGGTCGGTTTGAGTCCGGTGATTCCGCAGAACGCCGCCGGTTGGCGGATGGAGCCGCCGGTATCGCTTCCCAGTGCGGCCATGCATTCATTGGCCGCCACCGCCGCGCCCGACCCGCCGCTGGAGCCGCCGGGCACGCGATTCAAATCCCACGGGTTGTTGGTGACGTGAAAATACGAGTTCTCGTTGGACGAGCCCATGGCGAACTCGTCCATGTTGGTTTTGCCGATCAGCACCGCCCCGGCGTCTTTCAATCGCAGGACGACCGTCGCGTCGTAGGGCGAGACGAAATTTTCCAGAATGTGGGACGCGCAGGTGGTGCGCGTGTCTTTCATGCAGATCAAATCCTTGAGCGCGATGGGCACGCCCAACAGCGGCGCGTCTTCCCCGGCGGCGATTTTTTGGTCCGCTTCCTTCGCCTGCCGGTGCGCGATGTCGCGCGTCAGGTGAACATAGGCCTGCACTTTGCCGTCCATCGCGTCGATGCGTTTGTAGACCGCGTCCAGCAGTTCCACCGCCGAATATTTTTTATCTTTGAGCTGATGCCGGGCCTGGGTGATGGTGGGCTGATGCATGTCAGATAATCTTCGGGACTTCGTAGTGGTCCTTGTCCTGCCGGGGGGCGAGCGGCAGGTATTTCCCGTCGCCAAAGACGGGCTTCACTTCGTCTTCGCGGAACACGTTCTGGAGGGACAGGACGTGGGACGTCGGTTCCACGTTCTCCGTGTCGAGTTGGTTCAACTGATCGATGTGATTGAGAATGCTTTCGAACTGGCGGCCCAAACGCGTTTGTTCTTCCGCGGTAAGCTTCAGGCGGGCCAGCAGGGCGATCTTTTCAATATCAAAGGAATCGGAAGGCATGACGGGGCCGGGAGGGAAATAAAAGGCACGGCGAAAAAATTATTCGCCGCCTTTTTTCTTTTTCCCCTTTTCATTTTTTTTCTTTTCCATATAAACGATCTTCCCCGCCTTGCGGGTCAGCCGCTTGTATTTTTTCCTGATTTTACGGACGTCGAGATCGTACTTGGCGTCGCCCGCTTTCTTCTGAGCCTCTTCCAGCTTGGTTTGGGTGGTGGAAATATGGGTCTTTAATTGTTCAAGTGTGGCCATGAAACATCCTCAAAGTATGAATTTGGAAAAGATTGTTTATATCAAATTTCGGGGGAGGTCTCAATGGGAAAACAGAGGGCCACGGGAGGCGGGATCAGACCGCGGTGGAGGACTTTTTGTTATCGACTTCCCAGACCACGACCCTGTTCCGCCCTTTTTTCTTGGCCTGGTACAGGGCCAGGTCGGCCAGTTTGATCACATCCCCGGCCGTTTTGGTTTTACGGCCGGGACTGGCCAGTCCGATGCTGATGGTGACCTGGACTTTTTTACCATTCCTTTTTTTCTTTTTCCGGTGAGAGCGTGAGGTGTGCTCTCGCTTGGAATTGGGTTTGCGGATGTAGAAATCCCGCTCCTCCAGTTTCCGGCGCACCTTGTTAACATACATATAGGCGTCTTCTCCCGAGACCCCCTTGAACACCGCGCAGAATTCCTCGCCGCCGTAGCGGTAGACATTGTCCCCCAACTCTTCGCTCAACAGTCCGCCCACCAGTCTCAGCACGTTGTCTCCCTCGTCGTGGCCGTAGGTATCGTTGAAATCCTTGAAATGGTCGATATCCATCATGGCGATGGCATATTCCCCAGTCATGGAGGACAGACGTTCGTCCAGCGCCCGCCGGTTGGAGATATCCGTCAACTCATCGACGTAAACTCTGTGCCAGTACATTTGGAAGATCGTATGGAGGAGGATACCGCAGATGACGGTGAACGCTGCTACCAATTGCAGAGAGGGAAAGGCAGAGGATACCTCCGCGTTCAAGCTGAGTTCGAAAGCTTTATTATCTTCCACAGAGCTTTTAGCCAATTTAGCCAGCGCTTTCATTTTTGGATCATTCCAAATATCCGAATATAAGGCCAGCCCGGACCAGAGGGCGCCCATCAACGGGATCATGGTGATCCCGAGCACTCTGAGAAAAGGTTTGACGATAAGATCCCTTTGCAAAAGGATTACGACTCCGAAGATTGCCAGGGAAACAAACGCCAATTGCGGGAGCAAAAGTCCCTTTACCGGTAAAATTTTGAAAAAAGCGATCTTGCTGAATAAAGGCACATCCCGGGTCACAAGGTAACCCAAGACGATAAAAGGAATCAGTGACGAGAGCAATCGGCCAAAATTCGGAAGATCCATGGGCCGGGTTTCACGAATGCTGAACATGATGGCCAGTGTCAGGGGAAAAGACATGGCCACCACATAATAAAGACCCTTCGCCCCGATATCCAGGAAGTTGAGGGTAAGGGGATTGAACAGGAGGAAGCATATTCCCAGGAGTAACAGGACGGAGAACAGGAGGCGGTTCTGGTTCAGCTTAAAACACAGGAAACCCACCAAGGCCAATCCCATGTACAGTGGGTAGGGAAACGAGTGGGTTAAGAAATGAATGTTTTCTCCGTCCAGAGTGGTCGGCAGAAGCTTATACAGAAAAGCCGGAATCAGGCCGAGACCTGCATAAATCAAATAAGTTTTGGCGGTTTTGGACAATTGCCCTCCTCAAA
Organism: Nitrospina sp.; assembly: GCA_004357365.1. GTDB lineage: Bacteria > Nitrospinota > Nitrospinia > Nitrospinales > Nitrospinaceae > SZUA-226. The sequence goes on along the minus strand of SMVT01000156.1, from coordinate 11,173 downwards.
AATGACCATAGTCAGCGTATATCAAAGGATAACAGGTTTGTTTGAAAAGACCAACAGTGAGTGTAAATAACATAAGAAAAAGCAGAGAGGTTTGGCTCAGAGAGTTTAAAATAATTGTTTTATAAATCCTTATGGTGGGTGATGCGGGTATCGGTGCCGTTGGTGGTGATGCGGATGGCACCCTGCAGGTCGGTTCGCCACAAAGTGGCGCCGTGCCGGCGGTAGCGGTCCACTACCTGAGGGTGGGGGTGATGGAACACATTGAACCGTCCGCTGGAGACGATCACGTCCCGCGCCCCCACCGCCCGGAGGAAGTCCGGATGACTGGAAGTGCGGCTGCCGTGGTGCGGGGCTTTGAGGACCGATGCTTTGAGGGGGGCGTTGTGCGCCACCAGATACCGCTCGGCTTTTTCGGTGATGTCCCCCGTCAACAGCATGCTGAACGCTCCGTATTCGATTTTCCAGACCATCGACAAATCGTTGCCGATCTTCGGGTGGGCGGCAGGCGGCTCCTGCGCGATGAAATCCGCTGTGGGATGGAGCAGGGTCAGGCGCACCTCGCCGATCTGCCAGGGGCGTCCCGGTTGCAGGGGGAGGGGGACGGTGTCCCGCTCCCGTAGTCGGTCCTTCCACCGGTCGATGCGCCGGTCCGGGAGCGCCGGCCGCCGGTCCAGAAAATGTCTGATCGTAACCAGGTTCGCCAGCGATTCGAGTCCGCTGATATGGTCGTTATCGGAATGAGTGGCGCCGACATAAGTGAGTCCCCACAATCCCCGGTTCCAGAGGAAGGGCGCCACCACGAGCTTGCCCACATCGAGGCTGTTTCTGAAATAGCCGCCGCCGTCCAGCAACAAGGTCTCGCCGTTGGGGAACTCCATGTAAGTCGATTCGCCCTGTCCGACGTCCAGCAGATAAACCGACAGCTCGCCGTTTTTGAACAAGGGAAAGCGCGGCCAGATAAACCAGACGATCAAAGCCACCGAAGCGAAACCCAATCCCCAGGGATAAACGTTTTGCCAACGGTTGCGCTTTTCCGGTTCTGTTTCGGATTTGCGGGATCGCAGCCACAGGGGAAGACCCGCCAGCAATGCGTAATACAGAAGCGGCCAGACCGCCGGCGGGGTGGGCACGTAAAGCGACATGAAAGGCAGGGCAGCGGCAAACTTCGGCAGGTCGACGTACAGGTGGAGCATTCCGCCGATCACCGGCATCCCCACAGCCGCCACCGGTTCCCACAGCACCGCCAGAAAGGAGGTGAGCAATCCCAGGGGAATCAACACCGCCATCAAGGGCACCAGAATCAGGTTCAAGAACAGGCCGCCGATACTGAAGTGATTGAAAAAATAAATCAGAACCGGCAGGGTTCCCAGCATGGCGGCCAGTGAAATAAAAACCGTTCCGTAAAAAAAATCCGTGATTTTATAAAACCAGGGTTTGGGTCCCACTTCAAGAATGAACATACGGCGGTACCAGGGCACCTCGCCCATATAATCCAGCGCATCTTTCGCAGGGGGGGGAGGCGTAGCCGATGGCCAGCACGATGGTCAACAGCGCGCTGAAAGACAGCAGAAAGCCGGGACCCACCACCGCTTCAGGATTCCACAGCAGGATCAAAAAAGCGGCGACCAGCAGGGCATTCAGCAGATGTTTTTCGCGGTTGATCAACACCGCGAAGAGATAGACCATGATCATCACACCGGCGCGCAGGGCGGAAATTTTCGGTCCCACCAGAAACATGTACGACAGTACCGGAACGATGCACAACAGCGCGACGAGTTTGCGTGCATAACCCAAAAGCGCCCACCGCGAATGGAATTTCCAGAGCGCGGCGAATACCAGCGGGTACAGCACGAAGTAGCAGGCCCCCGCCACGAACCCGATGTGCAGACCGGACACCGCCATCAGATGCGCGAGGCCGGTGTCGATATACGCCTGCCGCAACTCTTTGCTCAGATAGTGTTTCTCGCCCAGCAGCATCGCCTTGAGCAGAGCCGCCGAATCCTCGGGCAGATACCGGTCGAACAGGGACAGCATCCGTTCCCTCACCTCACCGCGCAGGGCAGTGAAGAAACCCACCGGCCCCGTTCCCAGACGTTCGATATATTGGGTTTTCGACACGCCGCCTATAACGTCGATGCCCTGCGACCGCATGTAGTGTACGTAATCGAACCGGCCGGGATTTTTGAAATTGCGCGGCCGCTTCAGTTTGATGCGGTTAAACCGCAGTCGGTCGCCGATGCGGAACCGGTTCTCCGTCTGATACAGGGTGATGCGGGCGGTGCCGGTAACGGTTATGGGGGACCCGGTGTAGGCGATCTGTTCCAGACGGACACGATACCGGACCTTGTCTTTAAAAACTGCCGGCGTCTCTTCGAGCCAGCCCACCACCACCGCACGCTGACCCCCCTGCAAATGATTCCAGATATGATGCTCCGGCCTCAGCCGGTCCTGCCATCCGGGAGCGGAGAATCCCAGCGGGAACAACAGCACCAGCACCATGGCCTTGACGAAACGTTTTGGGCGGGATTGGGTAAACAGAAGCGCGCCGGTGACGGCCGTGGCGAGCGATAAAAAATAAGGAAATAAAAAATTCTGCGACGCCGGCAGGGCCGCGAGAATTCCCGACAGGTAAACCAGAAAGTAAGGAAGAAGGGGCGTCATCCTTTTCCAGTCAATGGGTGAGATCCGAATGGGGCCAGCGCGCCCGAGTGTAACTCAAATCAGCCGTCGTGCGTAGAAATTCTAAAAGGAAAACCGGCCAAAGGCCGCTACCGCTTTTGGGTTACCGGGGCAAGGTCGATCTGTTTTTTGGAGATATCGACCCGGGTGACACGCACCTGAAGGGCGTCGCCGATCCGGTAGGTCCGGTGCTTGTGTTGGCCTTTCAGCAGGTGCTCGTGCTCGTAGTACACGTAATAGTCGTCCGCCAGACTGGAGATGTGCACCAATCCCTCCACAAACACTTCGGCGAGTTCCACAAAAATTCCGAAGCCGGTGACCGAGGAAATATGGCCGGAGTACACCTGCCCGACCTTGTCGGCCATGAACTGTGCCCGCCGCAGGTTGGCGATTTCCCGTTCCACCGCCACCGCCTTGATCTCCATGGTGCTGGATTGCTCCGCCTGCTCCCGGCTCCGGGGCAGAAGTTTTTTGCGTTCCTGCTGGGAACATTTCTTTTTACTGAGAAAGGTTTTGACCATGCGGTGCGTCGCCAGATCCGGGTAGCGGCGGATCGGCGAGGTGAAATGCGTGTAATGCTCGAATCCCAGGCAGAAATGCCCCGGGTCTTTCTCCGAATACACCGCCTTCTTGAGGGAACGCAGAAGCAGCAGGTTGATGGTCCGCTCCTGGGCATGCCCGCGCACCCGTGTCAGCAGGTTCTGCAGGTGGCTCGACTGGATGTTGCGAAGCGTGGGTAGACGGTAGCCGATGTCCTTGATGAACTCCTGGAACCGGTGCAATTTGTCCTGATCCGGCGGCTCGTGGATGCGGTGAATCCCCGGCAGATTCTTCCGGTCCAGGTGTTCCGCCACCACCTGGTTGGCGGCCAGCATGAACTCCTCGATCAATTCGTGGGCCACGTTGTGTTCTGCCTTCACGATGTTCTGGACCTGGCCCTTCGCGTCCATCACGATTTCCGGCTCCGGGATGTTGAAGTCGACACTGCCCTCCTGGAACCGGCGCTTGCGCAACAGTTGGCTGAGGGTGAACATGTTCTGCAATACCGGCAGAGCCGATGCGTATTTATTTTCCACCGAGCCCGATTCCAGCATTGCCGCCACCTGGGTGTAGGTGAATCGGAATTTACTTTTGATGATGGAATTGAAAATTGCGTAGTCCAGCACGTTGCCCTGGAGATCGAATTCAATCGACGCGCTCAGGGTCAGGCGTTCCTGGCGCGGTTTGAGACTGCACAACTCGTTCGACAATTCGAACGGCAGCATGGGGATAACACCATCCGCGTAATAGACACTGGTGCCGCGCTCCAGCGCTTCTTGATCGAGCGCGCTATCCTCCGTAACATAATGGCTGACGTCGGCGATATGCACGCCGAGACGGTAACCGCGGCCGGTGGTCTCCAGCGACACCGCGTCGTCGAAATCCTTGGCGCGTTCGCCGTCGATGGTGCAAATCATGTCTCCGGTCAAATCCCGTCTCTGCCTGCGTTCGCGGTCGCTGATGTCCCCGTTGATTTTCTGCACCAGTTTTTGGACCTTCGGTGAAAAATCCTGGCGCACCCCGAATTGGTAAAAGATCGACCGCAATTCGACCTGCGGGTCGTTGGCGTCGCCCAGCACCTGGATGACGCGCCCCACCGGCGGGTGGTGGCGTGACGGATATTCGGTGATGGACACGCTGACCAACTGTCCCGGCTTCGCTCCCTTTTTTTCTTTACCTGGCACGAAGATATCCTGGAAATATTTGTGTTCGGAGGGGATCACCCAGCCGTCGCGGTTCAAGGCTTCGAACAGGCCGACCAGCGTGGTGGTGCGTCGTTCCAGGATGCGGACGATCCGTCCCTCCGGCCGGCCGAAACGATGCACGCGCGACTCGATGCGCACCAGCACGTGATCGTTATGCATGGCGCCGCCCAGTTTCTGCCGGCTGATGTAAATGTCCTCCGAATCGTCTTCGGTAACCACAAACCCGTAGCCGTCCGGATGGCCGGACAGGATGCCGGGGATCAGGTTCATCTCGTCGGGCAGGCCGTAACGCCCGCCGCGCAATTTGACGATCGACCCTTCGGTGGCCATCTCCTTGAGCTGGGCGCGGAACTCGCGCCGTTGGTTATCGGGAATGCCCAAGAGGCTCATCAGTTCCGCAAACTTCATAGGCCGGTTGGTTTTCGCCCGCAGGAGTTTCAGAATTTTCGATTCGGATAGATCCATAAATGTACCGAAGGAGGGTTAAAGTGTTTTCTTATAATAGAGCCATCGCAAAGGATGGAGCGTTCAGGAGGGATTTTTGGGGGCCCGACGCTGTTTTGATTTTTGCCGGGAGTTCACCTATAATCCAACTCCTATTATATAAGGTATTGTCCCGCGGAATGAAATGAAGATTCAACTCGACTGGCTGAAAACCTACATCGACCACGGCCTCTCCGTTCAGAAATTGAGCGACCTGCTCACCATGGGCGGTCTGGAAATCGAGGGCCGGGAGTCGGTCGACCTGGGCGGTGGCCGCACCACCGAGGTGATCGAGCTGAACGTGACGCCCAACCGCGGCTATTGCCTGGGCCATATCGGCGTGGCGCGCGAAGTGGGGGCGATGATTCATAAAACCTGCACACTGCCCGCACCGGACAAACAGTTGGCCAAAGCCATGAGCGCCACTCCGGTTAAGAAAAAAATCACGGTGGTGAACGAAGAGCCGGAGCTCTGCCCGCGCTATACCGCGATAGTCATCGAAAACGTAAAGCCGGGATCGTCTCCCAAATGGCTGGCGGACCGGTTGAAGGCTGTCGGCCTGCGTCCCATCAACAATATTGTCGACATCACCAACTTTGTCATGATGGAGTACGGCCAGCCCCTGCACGCGTTTGACGGGGCGTTGCTGGCGGGATCGAAGATCGTCATCCGCCGGGCGCGCAAGGGTGAGCCGTTCACTGCGCTCGACGGCACCGAGTTGAAACTGGGCACCGATGCGCTGGTCATCGCCGACGCCGAAAAGCCAGTGGCTCTGGCCGGCATCATGGGTGGCACCCACAGCCAGGTGGATGAGTCCACCCGGACGGTGGTTTTGGAGAGCGCCGCTTTCGATCCGGTGGTGGTGCGCAAGGCGTCGAAAAAATACGGCCTGCGTTCCGACTCCTCCTACCGGTTCGAGCGGAAGGTGGATATTGAAGCGGTGGCGACGGCTTCCAGCCGGGCGGCGCTGTTGATCCAGGAGCTGGCAGGCGGCGACATCTGCAAAGGTCGGATCGACCTCCCCAAAAAATTGAAGAAAGCCGTCCGGTTCGATTTCCGCATCTCCCGCACCAATTTAGTACTGGGCACGAACCTCGGCGCCAAAAAGATTCTGAAATTCCTGAAGGGCCTGGGCGTCAGGATCGTGAAGGAGAAAAAGGCCGGAGAATGTTATCAGGTCGAGGCACCGTCCTCGCGTCCCATGTTGACCCGTGAAATCGATTTGATCGAAGAGGTGGCGCGGCTCGACGGGTACGGGGAAGTGGAGGTTTCCCATCCGGTGGCGTCGGTGAACCCGGTGCGGTTCACTGTACTTCAAACAGCGGTCCGGCAGAGTAAAGAAGTCCTGCGCACCCTCGGCTATTCCGAGGTGGTCAACTACAGCTTCATCGAAGACGAATGGGCGCGACGGTTTCTGGATACGTTCAGCGAAAATCAGTCGGATGTGATCCGGCTGGACAATCCCATCAGCGAGGAAATGAACACCATGCGGCCCAGCCTTCTGCCGGGGCTGATCAAATCCGCCGCGCGCAATCTCAACCGGGGACAGAAGAGCCTGCAATTGTTCGAGCAGGGGCATGTTTTTTTCAAGAAAAAGGGCAGGGGCTCGCACGAAATTGCATGCCTCGCCGCGCTGGCCACCGGGCCGTATCCCAACAGCGTGTGGAAGGACAGCGGCAAGCCGTTCGACTTTTACGATTTGAAAGGCGCTTTGGAAACTCTGACCGGCCATTTTCAGGTCGCGTTGGAGTACCGGCCTTGCCAGAAGAGTTTTCTTGACCCCGGGCAATCGGCCGACGCCTTGGCGGGCGGGCGGTGCGTCGCTTATCTCGGTCGGCTGGACCCGGCCTTGGCCCAACGCTGGGAACTGAACGCAAACCTGTATGTGTTCGAACTGAATCTGGAAGGGTGGACCGCGGCTTTTCCGGACCGCACCCGGTTTCAACCCATTCTCAAATTTCCCGAGACCTACCGTGATATTTCCATCCTGGTGGACCGGACCGTCCAGGCCCAGACTGTCAGCGACCTCATCCGGCAGGTGAGCGGTCCCCTGATCCGGCGCGTGGAGTTGTACGACCATTTTGAGGGCAAGCGACTGCCCGAAGGCAAGAAAAGTCTGACCTTTGCCCTTTCTTTTCAATCTTCCGAGAAAACCCTGACGGACGAAGAGGTGAACCCCATTTTCGAGAAAATCGTGGGTAGCCTTTCCGAACGGTTGGGGGCGGCCCTCCGCGAGTAAATTCCTGCCCTTTCAGGCGGTTACAAGTGAATTGACACCCCCCGGCGGCGGTGGTAGGATTCGCCCATGCCCAAGACCCCGATCGATAAACTGGCAGAGTTGATTCCCCAGCTCGTCGAGGAAGCCCGGCTGTTGCGTGAGGACAACCAGCGGTTGCAGAAGGAGGCCAAATCCTATCGCGTGGATCTGGAACGCTTCCAGAGAGACGATGTGAAACTCCAGAACAGAGTCAAACGGTTGGGGGAACTGGAAAGCGTGCAGAAACGTTTGGAGAAGGACCAAACCAAAATCCGGTCCACCGTGAAGAACCTGTTGGCGGGCATTGAAAAAATCCGCGTCAGCCTGTAAAGACCATGAGCGAAAAAAACCAGATCACCGTTTACGGGAAAACCTATAAAATCAAAACCGATCTGGCTTCGGTGAATGCGCAGGACCTGGCCGATTACGTGAACGACAAGATGCACGAACTGTCGAGCGGCAAAACCAAACCGTCGACAATCGACTTGGCCATTTTGACTGCTTTGAACATCGCCGGAGAATTATTCGAGGTCCAAGGGACCGCCAAACAGGAAATGACGCAGAAAAAATTGGACCAGAAAGAAGCGGACCAGAAGGTCCGTCATCTGGTGCAGATGGTCGAAAAAGAATTGGGACGGATGCAGGCCTCCCGGGGCGCTGCCAGGTGAGTTATCCCTTGAGGAGGGCCCGAACATTATGCTAGGATATGTCTTAGAAATAAGGGAAATTGTGCTTCCCTGTGGTGCTCGAGTATAATATCAATTCTTGAGCCAACATGTAATAAAGGGGTCGAAACTAGCTGTGGTGAGCATGCCTCCTCGGAGGAAGCCTAAAACAGTATACGGAGATCCCACCTGTCCTTGGCAGGTTCAAAAAATGATTTTTGCACGGCATTTGCGGGGAAGCATTTTTTTAATTAAAGGTTTAATACGCGGGGATATTGGGAGCCGGTCAGGTATCTTTTAAGAATTCGCAGACCCCTCCATACCCCGATTGGACGATCACAACAATGAACGGATCACGAATCAAGAATACGTTTTTAATTGATATAGATACTTGTTGCCTTCTGGAACTTTTGGAATATCGACCTTATCCCGCCGGGTCGGCCAGCGGTCAAGACCCATATCTTTCCTTGATGTCCTTCGATTCCGTTCGTTCGTAACAGTCCCTTTCCCGTGTGGAACCGGTTTTCATCCGATTCCCTGCGTGGGACAAGACGGGTTGTGCGCTTTAAGAGGTAGGCCCGGTGCGGCCGCGATTCCTTAAAGGAATGAGCCGTCCACACAGAGTGCAAACAACCTGTCCGTAAGGGCAAGGTGGTATGGGAGCAGTGGCGACGGAAACGCTTGTTCGGCAGAAAGCCGCGATCCGCAGGAAAATCCTGGATCGGCGGCAATCCCAGGACCCGGAGGTTCGGGCCGACCATAGCCGCCGCATCATCGCCGCCCTGTTGAGGCACGAAGCGTTTATTCAAGCGAAAGCCATACTCGTTTACCTGTCCAAAGACGAGGAGGTGGGCACCGACGCCTTGTTGGCCCCGGCCTTTGAATCCGGGAAGCGCGTGTTTGTGCCGGTGGTGGATCGGGACAGCGACGAACTCCGGATCGCGGAGTTGTCCGGCCCCGATATCCGGTATCAATTGGGGCCGTTCGGGATTCGCCAGCCGCCGGTCGAGGAGGGTTTGAATTTCGTATCGCCGGAGGCCGTCGATCTGGTGGTGGCGCCCGGGGTGGCGTTCGACCGCAAAGGCGGCCGCCTCGGACACGGCAAGGGCTATTACGACCGCTTGTTGAGCCGCTTGGGTTCGCATGTGACCCGCGTGGCGCTGGCGTTTGATTTTCAGGTGCTGGATGCCGTTCCCCAGGACGGAAACGACCTCCGGATGGACACCCTCATTACCGAGAAAAGCACGCTGAACTGTTCCGGTATCTAGGGTCCGGCGGGGTTCATTTTCACCATAAAAGAGCATTTTACAATGGAAGTTTTCCAGAACGTTCAGGTTAACCTGATGTCCCTGATGATCGGGGTGATCCTGGCCTTGGTGGCCGGATACTTGTTGGGCTATTTCCTCCGCAAAATATTCACCGATTTCCGGATCAAGGAAGCCGAAGCGCTGGGTGAGAAAATCATCAAGGAAGCCAGGCGCGAGTCGGCCACCCTCAAGAAAGAAGCCGAGATCGATGCCAAGGAAGAAAAACTCACCCTGATCAGCGAAGCCAAAATAGAATTGGAAAACAAACAGGCCGAGTTGCGCGACAAGGAAAAAGACCACCGCCAGAAAGAAAACGAACTCAACGCTCTGGTCGATAAAAACCGTGAAGCGGAAAGAAACTTCAAACGCAGACAGCAGGAATTGGATGACGAGCAACAACAGCTGAATCAAAAAATAGAAGAATACAATCAGATGATTGCCGAGGAGATCAAGCGCCTGGAGGAAATCGGCTCCTATTCCGCGGAAGAGGCCAAGGAAGCGATCAAAAACCAGGTGGTGCAGAGCGCCCGTCTGGAGGCGGTCCGGGAAGTCAAAAAGATCGAAGAGAGCGCCAAGAACAATGCGGAGGATGAGGCCCGCAAAATTATCTCCCAGGCAGTGCAACGGCTGGCGTCGGATCATGTCGCCGAAATATCCGTGTCCGTGGTGGAGTTGCCGAATGATGAAATCAAGGGCCGGATCATCGGACGCGAAGGCCGAAACATCCGCGCTCTGGAGCAGGCGACCGGTATCGATCTGATCATCGACGACACCCCCGGCGCCGTGGTGCTGTCCGGGTTCGATCCCATTCGCCGGGAAATCGCCCGCCGCGCATTGGAAAAACTGGTCCTCGACGGGCGCATCCATCCCGGACGCATTGAAGAAGTCGTCGCCAAATGTAAAAAAGAAGTCCATCAGGGGATGAAGGAGGCCGGAGAACAGGCGGTTATGGAAGTCGGCCTCGACTACGTGCATCCCGAAATGGTGGAATTGCTCGGACGGCTCAAGTACCGGACCAGCTATACCCAGAACGTCCTCGAACACGTCAAGGAAGTGGCCTGGGTGTGCGGCGCCATGGCCGCCGAATTGGGATTGGATGTCCAACTTGCCAAGCGGGCCGGCCTGCTCCACGACATCGGCAAAGCCATCGACCGGTACACCGACGGCACCCACACCCAGCTGGGCGTGGAGATCGCCAACAAATACAACGAGCACAAATATGTGGTCAACGCCATCGCCTCTCATCACGAGGACGTGGAGCCGGAATCCCTGTATGCGGTGTTGGTCGCCGCCGGGGATACCATTTCCGCATCCCGGCCGGGGGCGCGGCGGGAAATGCTGGAAACTTATGTCAAGCGGATGTCGCAACTGGAAGAAATCGGCGACTCTTTTAAGGGCGTGGAAAAAACCTACGCCATTCAGGCGGGGAGGGAAGTCCGCATCATTGTTGTTCCCGACAATATCTCCGATGACGAAGCCCATCTGCTGTCCAAGGATGTGGCCAAGCGGATAGAAAAAGAAGTCACCTATCCCGGTGAGATTAAAATTACGGTGGTCCGGGAAGCGCGCTACGTCCAGATGGCCCGCTAGGCACCCAGACGAAGGCTCCCGTAACCACGGGAGTCCAATCTTGAGGACGCCGTATCCTTGATCGTCTAATCCAAATTCAAAACCCTGCACACGGTTCATGGAAGAATCCACAGACCTGCTCAAACTGCGCCGCGACAAAGTCGCCGAGTTTCGCAAAAAGGGCATTAACCCCTACATCAACCGGTTCAAAATCAACGCCTTCCTCGGCGATTTGACCCGCCAGTACATCGCTTTCGCCAAGGAAGAGCTGGAAGCCGAGCCGCGGGAATTTATTGTCGCCGGCCGCATCATGACCCGGCGCAAACACGGCAAGACCACGTTCTGCAACATCAAGGACGGCACCGGTGAAATCCAGGTGTACATCAAAAAGGATGCCATCGGCGCCGAGTCCTACGAGCTGTTTTCCAGGTTCGATATCGGTGATTTCATCGGTGTGGAAGGCCGGTT
>SMVT01000155.1 GCA_004357365.1 Nitrospina sp. | reverse complement strand
GTGGGTATCGATCATCATTTGACGCGCACTCCCGGCGGCAGGTCGCCGTCGAATCCGCCGAGGATGAGAGTCTGGTCGTTGCTCCCGGCGAGGATCATGCCCTGCGACTCGTGGCCCATCAGCTTGGCGGGTTTAAGGTTGGCCACCAGGATGACGGTACGGCCGATGAGCTGTTCCGGCTCGTAGGCTTCGGCGATACCGGCCAGCACTTGGCGCTGTTCGGTGCCGAGGTCGACTTTCAGTTTGATCAATTTTTTTGATTTCTTGACTTTTTCCGCTTCCAGGATTTTGGCGGTGCGGAGGTCCACCTTCATGAACTCGTCGATGGTGATCTGGCCCTTGCCGTTGGCCTCGGTTGGCTTTTCCGATATGGAATCGTCATCGCCGAGGGTAACCGACTCCAGGATTTTGGCCGCGGCCTTGTCTTCGATGCGCGGAAAGATCTGGGTTCCCTGATGGGTTTGCGTGCCGGCTTGGATCCATCCCCATTTTTTTATGGAGTCCAAACCCTGTTGGTCGACGGGGGTGTCGATGCCGAGTTGCTTCATCATTTTATCGGCGGTCTCGGGCATGAACGGCGCGATGAGGATGGCGGTCACCCGGCAGGCTTCGGCGGCATTGTAGAGGACCGTCGCCAGGCGCTTTTTACCGTCGTCGGTCTTCGCCAGGTTCCACGGCGCGGTGTCGTTGACATAGATATTGGCGGCATCCAGAAACTCCCAGATTTTGGCCAGGATTTTACTGTAGGCCAGCTCGTCATAAAGCGCATCGACCTGCTTAATCACCTCGGCGGATTTTGCGGTTAGCGGAGCATCCTCATCTCCTTTTACATCGGGTTTTGGAAGCTCACCCTTAAAGTATTTCTTGAGCATATTGAGAGTGCGGTTCAGGAGGTTGCCCAGGTTGTTGGCGAGATCGCTGTTGATCCGGCCGATCAGCGCCTTGTGCGAGAAGTCGCCGTCCAGTCCGAAGGGCACTTCGCGGAGCAGGAAGTAGCGGATGACGTCGACGCCGAACTGGTCGATCAGCCGGTTCGGCTCCACCACATTGCGCAGGGATTTGGACATTTTTTGTCCGTTCACCGTCCACCAGCCGTGCGCGAAAATATTCTGCGGCAGGGGGAGGCCGATGGCTTTCAACATAGTCGCCCAGTACACCGAGTGGGTGGTGAGGATATCCTTGCCGATCAACTGATGCGCCGCCGGCCAGTAATCGCTGTCCTTGATCTGTTCGAGGTGCCCGTGCACCGAGATGTAATTGATCAGCGCGTCGAACCAGACGTAGGTGACGTACTGGTCGTCGAACGGCAGGGGAATGCCCCAGGACAGACGTTCCTTGGGCCGCGAGATGCACAGGTCGTCCAGCGGTTTTTTGAGGAAGCCGAGAATTTCGTTGCGCCGCGACCTGGGCTGGATGAAGTTTTCGTTTTGGTTGATGTGTTCGACCAGCCAGTCACGGTACTGCCCCATCTTGAAAAAATAATTGAACTCCTTGATCTTGTCGACCTTGCGCCCGCATTCCGGGCAGTTGCCGTCCACGAGGTCCTTTTCGGTCCAGAACCTTTCGTCCGCCATGCAGTACCAGCCTTCGTAGCTGTCCTTGTAGATTTCGCCCGCGTCGTACAGTTTCTGCAGGATTTCGGCGACCACTTTTTTGTGGCGTTCTTCGGTGGTGCGGATGAAGTCGTTGTTGGAGATGCTGAAGCGCACCCAGAGTTCCTTGAAGCGCACATGCAGATCGTCAACATGCGCCTGCGGTTCCCGGCCTGCCTGCTCGGCAGCCTGCTGGACTTTCTGGCCGTGCTCGTCGGTTCCGGTCAGAAAGAACACGTCGTATCCCGCCAACCGTTTGTAACGCGCCGCGACGTCCGCCGCGATGGTGGTGTAGGCGTGCCCAATATGCGGGACGTCGTTGACATAGTAAATGGGTGTGGTGATAAAAAACGTTTTCTTCATTACGGGTTGAACGGGTAAAAGGTTACGAGGTTGGGGCCGCGGATTTTTCCTGAGGTTTTTTCAGATAATCCCGAAGCTCGTCCAGATGATAGTATACCGTGTAGTCATCATCAAGGCGAACCGTGACGACCTGTTTCAGGATATCGTTTTTGACCACCTTGCCGGGGCCTTCCGGGGTGTCGATCATTTTGCCGACCTTGGGAAGCTCCTTGATCATGCTCCGGTAGAGGTCGTGCTCGTATTGGAGACAGCACATGAGGCGTCCGCACACGCCGGAAATTTTGCTGGGGTTGAGGGTCAGTCCCTGATCCTTGGCCATGCGGATGGTGACCGGGGTGAACTCCGGCAGGAAGGTGGAACAGCACAGCGATTGCCCGCAGATTCCGTGGCCGGTGATGGCCTTGGCCTCATCCCGCACGCCGACCTGGCGCATTTCAATGCGGTGCCGCAGTTTGGCGGCGAGTTGCTTGACCAGTGCGCGGAAATCGATGCGTCCTTCGGCGGTGAAATAAAACATCGATTTGTTCGTTTCTTCGAAATAGACCACCCGGCTCAGGTTCATCGCCAGGCCCAGTTGATCGATCAGCGACCAGCACAGGAGGGAGGCGTTCGATTCCCGTTCTTTCTGATTTTTCTCTTTGGCCAGGTCTTTTTCGTCGGCGATGCGCAGAATTCCGGGCGGGGCGAAACCGGGATCTTTGCGAATATTAATGATTTTGTTGGAAATCACCTGTCCCATTTTGGGACCGTCGGGGGTGTCGACCATGACCTGCATGCCGACCCGGAGTATCAGGGTGTGCGGATTGCACGGCTCCGACTTGAGCGATCCCCGCACCCGGACTCCGATCACAAATTTAGGCGGCGGACCCGGCGGCTGTTTCGCCTGTTCTTTCTTTGGGCATTCGCGTTTGAGTTTCCTGGGTTGTTCCATCTCAGGCCGCCTCGCAAAAATCCAACAGCAGGGTTTCCAGAGCCAGCTGGCGGTTGGCGTTGCCCGATAACGCGTTCTGCGTCCGATAGACCGCGTCGGCCATCTCCAACAATACCGACAGCGGCTTGGTGCGCGCTACCGGTTCCAGTTCCGCCAGTAAATCCCGGTTGAACAACTGGCCGGGCGATCCGCCTGAACGGATAAAGGCCATGTCCCGGATCAGGCCGAGCATCTCTTCCAGAATGGGGGACAGCGGTTCGCTGCCCTTGGCCCTGGCTTTTGACCATTGGAACAGCAGGTCCATTCGCCGAAAGGAGACCTGATCGATCAGCCGGATCATCTCCGGCCGATAGGACGCGGTTTGCGTGGCTTCGTCGCCAAGGGCGCGGGATACCTGTCCCTGGGAGCGGCCGACCCGCACATCGACCTCGGCCGGGTCCATTGTTTCTTCTCCCCGGCTCAGCAGGATTTCCCGGATGGCCTCCGGCGGCAGGGGGTTGAACTTGATGCCCTGACAGCGTGAAATCATCGTCGGCAACAGCTGGTTGATATTAGATGTGGTCAGGATGAGGATGGTGGCGGACGGCGGTTCCTCCAGGGTTTTCAGAAAAGCGTTGCAGGCCTGGAGATTCATTTTTTCCGCCTGGTCGATCACCGCCACCTTGGTTTGGCCTTGGTAGGGCAGGAAGCCCAGCTTTTTCTGCAGTTCCCGGATATCGTCGATTTTGATGGCCGGTTCCCGTGCGGTGGGGGTGGACAGGGTCGGCTCGAGGAAAAAGAAATCGGGGTGAACGCGGTGGTCGATTTTGCGGCAGGAGTCGCAGGTGCCGCAGGCGTCTTCGGTGCCGGGGGAGAGGCAGTTCAGGGCCTTGGCGAATTCGATCGCCAAGAGTTTTTTGCCAACGCTTTCAGGCCCGTAGAACAGATAGGCGTGGGACAGCCGGTCCCGGGATAGAGCCTGACCTAATATATGTTTCGCCTGGCCTTGGCCAAGGATGCGCTCAAAAGACATGATTTTTGATTTAAACCCATATATTTAAACGTTTGAACCAAACGATAATGTGCATAATCTGTGTTTTCCGGAGCCCGGAAACTGTCCCGGCCCGGACAGCAAACACCCCAAGCCGTAACGATTCATCTTATAATAAGCGCCTCTAACTGTAAAGGGAAAGGCGCCCGGCCCCGGTCCCGGCTTTATTCTTGAGGGCAAGGCTCACTCTCATACCAAAAGCTTGCATGGGAGCCGGGAATTTGCTATACATCGAAGCCACTTTTGATAAAATAATCTTATGATCCATCTTCCATAAAGTGTTGCAAAATGGCCGTAGCCGAACGAGAAAAAAGAAACGTTAAAAGGAAGCGAAAGCCCAAATTAATGGCGGTGATCAACGACGCCTGCACCGGGTGCGCCGGTTCCCCGATTTGCATCACCGAATGCCCGGTGGATCTGTGCATGTTTGAAGTCCCAAACCCCGATGCACCGATTTTCATCCGAGTGGATGTGGACCCCCTGCTGTGCATCGGTTGTAAAAAGTGCATCACCAAAGGGCCGATGGACACGGTTCTTGAGGGGTGCCCCTGGGATGCCATCGATATGATCCCCATTGATGAATACGAAAAAACCTACGGCGAGCTCCCTTATTGATTAACGGGAAATCGAACGAATTGAAAGTGGGCGGGGACGGTGGGTGTCCTCACCTGGGCCGGGTTTTTCCCCTAACAAACTGTAGTTCCGCTTGATTAAATGAGCCGAACCCCTTATTATGAAACCTCTCAGTGAGTTGGGGCATTTCAGGGGTTTCGGGTCATTCTTACCGTTTTTGCCCGGACCTGGAGTCGATAGCCACTTGATAAATTATTTTTGACCTCTTAATGGAATTTTCCGGGAATTTTACGAAGTTCGGGGAATTTCGGTCAGCCTGGCAGATTTTCTTCCAAACGAATCTGAATTTCATTCCGCTTTTTGACAGTTTATTGAATGCAGGTTTTCCCCCAAGCGGGAGACCTGAGGATAAGGTAAACAGTATCCCCTTGACTCGCATTGCGCCTGTTCAGGCCGGGGGGTCAGGATACGCCCCGCCAATAAACAAATGAACAAGGGAAGCGGTCTCCAGCAAGGTTTGGGTTTGGCGTTTCGTCTGGGTACAGAAATGGTGGTCACTACCATGATCGGTGTGCTCATGGGGTACGCCATTGATCATTTTTTTAATACCCGGCCGTGGGGCATTTTGGCCGGTGTCATATTCGGGGGGGCGGCCGGTTGCTTGCGCGTGTACCGGACAGCTATGGGCCTGCAGGTCGACGAAGATAAAAACAACGGGGATCAAACCCCCAATGGAGAAGGTCTTTAGCGGTATCGATGAAAGAAAATCCCTTACATCATTTTGAGTTGCATCCTTTAGTTCATTTGAACCTCATGGGGATCGATATTTCCCTCAACAAGGGCATTTTCATCATGTGGGTCGGGCTGGCGCTGGTTTTCGGCATGTTCATGCTGATTAGACAAAAAGGCGTCCGCCTGGTGCCGACCAAATTACAGAGCGTTGCTGAAATGGCTCTGCTCTTTCTGAGAGGGCTGGTGGATGAATTCATCGGTAAGGAAGAGAGGAAATTTTTCCCCTTCGTCGCTTCGTTGTTTTTTTTCATTCTCAGTTGCAATGTGATCGGCTTGTTTCCCGGCTCGTACACCCTGACCAGCCAGCTGGTGGTCACCGGGACCTTTGCGCTATTTATATTTCTTATGACCCTGCTCATTGGGTTCGGACGCCACGGTCTGCGCTTTTTTGGAATCCTGTTGCCTGCGGGCATCCCTAAAATTCTGATTCCGTTGATGATTCCCATTGAAATCATCAGCATGCTGGCGCGCCCCTTCTCGTTGGCGGTGCGTTTGTTCGCCAACATGACGGCAGGCCATACTATTTTGGCGGTTTTATTTGGTATGACCCTGTCGCTGCCGTGGTTCATAGGTGTGCTGCCTTTTGGGTTTACCATAGCCATCAATGGCTTGGAACTTATGGTCGCTTTTATCCAAGCTTATATTTTCACGACATTGACCTGTTTTTATATAGGCGATGTCATCAAAATGCATTGATCTGATAACTAAAAATTTGAGGAGAGGTGGAATGGATCCAAGTGTTGCGGGTTTAATAGGTATGGGATTGTGTGCGGTTGGTTTCAACGGCGCCGGCCTGGGAATCGCTTACATTTTTGGCAAAACCATTGAGACGGTCGGACGACAGCCCAATGCGGAAGCCCGGGTTGGAAAATATTGCTGGATCGGATTTGCTCTATGTGAAGCGATTGCCCTGTTTGCATTGGTGCTGGCGTTCATTATTATGGGTTACATTCCCACTGCTTGATTGTTAGCGGGCCCGGGTGAAAACTTCGGGCAAAGACGGGCGGGTTGTAATCAATAGTCACTTTTTGGGATTAAGAAAATGCCGCAATTTCAGCAAATAGAAATATTCTCAACTTTAATATTTTGGTCGGTCATTTCATTCGGCATTTTCATGTTCGTGATGAAGAAGTATGCCTTCCCTCCGATTTTCAACATTTTGGAGGCCCGCCAGAAAAAAATCGAAGGCGATTTGAAAGGCGCCGCGGATATCAAGGCGGTAGCGGAAAAGTTGAAGCTGGATTTTGAAAATCAGCTCCAGACCGCGCGTGATAAGGCCCTTACCATTGTCCAGTTGGCCGGTGAAGAAGCGCGTAAAAATCAGGAGAAAACCCTGAACGAAACCCAGGCTAAATGCCGCCAGATGCTGAAGGAGGCCGAGCACGAAATTCATGTGGCGCGCAACAAGATTCTGGCCGAAATCCGGGGTTATGTTTCCGCCCTGACCATCACCTCGGCGGAAAAGATTTTGAAACGCGCGTTGACGGAAGACGATAAAAACCGGCTGGTGGACGAATCCATCGACGAAGTGGTGGGCAGCATGGAAAAACAGGCCTGACTGGAGGGCCGTCGTCTCTCATTAAATTTATGTCTGATCCCTTGTTATGATCGAGAACCAGATAGGCAAACGGTTTGCGGAAGCGTTGTCGGGCTCCATTTCCGACGACAAACGCCTGCAAACCGCGCTGGAAAACCTGAGGTGGTTTCAGGACGCGTTCCAGACCGAACCCAACCTGAACCGGTTTTTCCTCCATCCCGGGTTTCCCCGGGAAAACAAGGCGGCTCTGGTCAAGGAAATGTGCGACCGTGTATCCGCTTTGGACGAGGTGCGCAATCTGCTGAAACTTCTGGTCGATCGCAACAAAATGATATTTCTGAAAAACATCACCGAATTTTTTGAAAATGCAGTTGCCAAACGGATGAATCAGGTCCGAGTGAATGTGGTCAGCGCCCATCCCCTGAACGACAAACAGTTAAAAAAGCTGAAGTCCACTCTGGAACGGGTTCTGGGTAAAAGCGCGATCATCGAAGCGAGTGTCGATGAAAGCCTGATCGGCGGAATGCGGTTGAATGTGGGCAGCCTGGTCGCCGATGCCACCCTCAAAAACGGTTTGGCCCTGCTGAAACGGTCTATAGAACAAGAGGAG
>SMVT01000154.1 GCA_004357365.1 Nitrospina sp. | reverse complement strand
GGTTTGTTTGATGTTCCTGCCACCGCCGGGAGCCAGAGCGATCACCACCTCTTCGGTGCCGATCCGGTGTTCTTTGACAAAGGTATCCAGGAAACGGTTTTCCTGCGCCGACAGATAGTAATGGCTTTTCCGGTAACGGACCGGTTTGCCCACCGCCCGCAACAAATCCAGATAGGCTTCCCGGTTGTTCCGTTCCTTTGGGGTTCGCACCCGGTGCGTCAGCAACAGGCCTTCCCGGTTCCGCCCGAATCCCACCCGAACCGCAATGCGGCACAAAAACGCCAGCAGGTTGAACGGTCAGGCCCAGTGCAACACGAACACCTGATCGAATTTTTGCTTGCGCAACAAAGTGATCAGGCGGAACACTTCCCGCAGGCGGGAGAGCCAACCGCTTTTATAGATCGCATCGGTGTCGGCCAAAATGAATTGGTCGATATGGGGATTTTCTTTGACCGTATGCAAAATCCGGTTCGAAACCAGAAGGGCAACCCGGGATCGGGGAAAGTTCTGCCGTACGCCCTCAAAAAAAGCCGAGGCCATCACCAGATCGCCCACGGCCCCCAGCTTGATCATCAGAATTTTTGGGTCGGGGCCGCCTGCAGGCGGGAGGGCTCGATTCATCATGGTTTCGGATTTCGAATGTTGTTAAAAACGGCGAAGTTGGAGTACCCAACCTCAAACGGTGTGCATCTAATCTCAATAGTAATGAGGCCGGGAATATGCAATGAAAAGGCCGGTCAGTTGACCTGCTTTTCCAGGAAGCTCACAATGGCGGCCGCCTTCGACCGGAACCGGGACTCTGCCATGGGACGGATGCGAAACGACACCGCTCCGGCGTGCCCGCCGCCGCCCAGATAATGCTCGCCGAAAGCGGATTTCAGAGCCGGCTCGCATTCTCTCAGGTCGAACCGGTTGCAATCAAAGGCCCGGCGGATTTTGAGGAAAATGCAGGGGCGGCCCTCGGCGTTTTTGCCGTTGAAATAAAATAACCCGACCCTGCCCCCCTCCTTGGGCACCACATTGGCCATTGCATTCCATACCTGAAAAAATTCCTCATGGCCGCTGCGGAGGGGTCTGCCGGAAATCTGCGCCAGCGAGGAGTCCAGCAGATTGAGCTCGCCTACCCCCCGGTGCCGGGCGATCCTCTGTTTCAACTCGCGGACGTACCGTTCCTGCTCCGGATTCAACCCGTTGATATGAGCCAGAATTTCTCCGGAGCTTCGAAACAGAACCCGGTCTCCGTTCTTTGACCCGTTCCCATCATCCGCCTGGGTTTTAGCCTTCAGGCGGTCTCCCAAAAGACGGCTCCAGTGATCGTAATCCTCGCGCAAAGGCACGGCCCGTCCGCCGAACGTGTCGGTCAACATCCCCATCAACAGACAGATGAGAATATTGCGTTGCTCGAAAGGCTCCGGCAGGTCCGGGTATGAACGATGCAGACCCTGCAACAGTTCGGCCGCGATCTCGGTGCTGGCATTGGCTTTGCGAAACAGATGAATTCCGGTTTCGGTAATCGCCGCGCTGTCGGTTCCGAAATGATGATCGATTTCGATCGAGGGGATTCCCCGGTTCAGGAAACAGTCATAAAACGTCTCCAACAGGGGAACCAGCCGGGCATGCGCGGTGTCGCAAAACACCACCGTATCGACTTCGTTTTGCAGGGACTTCAACCCGGCTTCGTCCGCCACCACGGCAATGTTGTTGTACTGGATGATATCCTTCATGAACTGCATGTTGGCTTTCAGGGGACTCGGAAAAAACAGGGTGGCTTTTTTTCCCAGGAGACGCAGATACAGACCCAGGGCGAGCATGGTGCCCAGGGCATCGGCATCGGGGTAGGCGCTGAATAGGAAATGGCGGTTCTGGCAAAACCGCTCGATCGCACGTTCGCGATTCTCACGCCAGCGTTCGCCGGACATGGGAACTTTCAGGTTGAGCATGACTGAACCCCCCGGGAGAGTCATTGGAATGACAGCATCGGCTGAGCCCAAAGGCAAGGCCGCGCCGGTTTAATTGTCCGAAGGATCCCGATCGAATATTTCGTTGTAATCTTCCGGCGACTCGACACTGGACAAATCCGAACGGCACCAGTCCTCGTTCGGGTCGATCCGGTCATCCGCCTCGAAGGCGCCGGCTTTTTTAGCTTCTTCGTAAAACGTGGATTGAGCGATGACCTGGATATTGAGACTCTGGCACCGGCAGGCGGTCTTGCCTTTTTCGAATGGGGTGTCCTTGGACAGGCACATCACGAACCCGCAATCGTCACACCGGTATTCGTTATGCGTCTGATTGAAGTCGGGTTGGATCAACCGCCCGCGGCATTGGTTACAAATGGGCAGATTTCCCGGGGTGTAGTCGGAAAAGATACTCTCCACCCCGCAATCCGCACATTCAATCAGTAAATCATGAGGATTTTCAATCGCCATACCGCGTCTCCCGAAACCAAAAGGTTCCTTCAATTAAGATTCCGAATGATCTTTGCCCATCGTGGACTGGGACATATCAAAACCCATTTTCTCCAGGTCGCCGCGGGAAAAGGGACACTTGCCGGCCGTCAGTTTCTCGGCGCCGGTTTGGGGAGCGGCTTCTTCTTTCTCGACATCGCCCGCTTCCGCCATGATCATCCAGGACAGCGCGTCGATCTTCTGCTGTTTGTCGTCGGCGTATTCTTTTAAGGTCTGTTTCGTTTTCTCGTGTACGGCGTTGTCCATGGCAATGATATATTGATCGAGAGCTTGTTGCTCGAATTCGACAGCCTGCTTTAATGCGTCGATGGAAGTAGGCATAACTGAAAGTCTCCTTTGATATGGATGGCCCGGGAATAAGTTGTATAAGAATATATCAAAAAGGAGCAGGAAAAGACAAGCAAAACGCCCCCGGCCCTCAAGAACGGAACACCCTGTCCTTATGGAAGGAACGCCGGGCCGGAATCTTCTCCGCGCACTGGTTTACATTCCCCCGAAACCATTATATAAAGGGACATTATGGCTGGCGATCCGGGACTGGCAGACATCATCGAGAAAGGGCAGGACGGCCAGGTCGTTCTCCTGGGGTTCCCCTACGACACCGGGGTGGAGATCAACGGGGGACGGGTCGGGGCCCGCCACGGCCCGGAAAAGTTCCGCTCCTGGATGCGCCGCTACGGCACCCCCGACAATCCGGAAGTGAACATCGACCTGTCCGGCATCACGATTGCCGATGCCGGAGACATCCCCGCCGGCTTGCCGCTGGAACAATCCCATACCGCCCTGGGTGAGAAAACGGCATCCATTATACAGAACGGCGGCCTCCCCTTCGTCGTCGGCGGCGGCAACGACCAGTCCTGGCCCAACGCCTGCGCCCTGCTCGATGCAAAACCGGACAATCTGATCGGCGTTATCAATATCGACGCGCATCTCGACGTGCGTCTCCTGAACGACGGCCGGGCCCACAGCGGTTCTTCATTCCGCCTGCTCCTGGAAGACTCCCGCTTTTCGGGATCGCAGTTCATCGAATTCGCGGCTCAGGGAAGCCAGGTCAGCCGCGAGCATGCGGACTATGTAAAGGAAAAAGGAGGCCAGATCATCTGGTATACGGAGGTGTCGCGTGGCGATGCCGCGGCGGAAGCATTTCGCAACGCCCTCGGCCGCCTGTCCTGGAAATGCGATTCCCTGTTCGTCAGTTTCGATCTGGATTCCATCCGTGCATCCGAAGCCCCCGGCGTGTCCTGCCCCGGCATTATGGGTCTGCGCGCCAAGGAAGCGTTTCAGATGGCGTTCGCCGCCGGGGCGCATCCCAAAGTCGACCTGTTCGACCTGTCGGAATACAATCCCGTTATCGAAGAAGAACATACAGGCCGACTGGCGGTGGGCATCTTCTACCATTTCTGCCTCGGCGTCGCCTCGCGAAGGAAGGCTGCGTCATGAACCGAAAATCCTCCGCACGCACTCCCGCACAACGTCCCATGGCCATGAACCGGCGTCCGAAACAGGCGCCGCGCGCGTCCACCTCGCTGAAACTCCAATGCGCCGACTGGGATACGGAAGCCGCCCTGCGCATGCTCCAGAATAATCTCGACGACCGCGTCGCGCTCAACTGGCAACAGCTCATCGTCTACGGCGGCACCGGCCGCGCCGTGCGCAACTGGCAGGAGTACCACCGCATCGTCGCCGCACTCAAACGGCTGAAGCGCGATCAAACCCTGTGCGTGCAGTCCGGCAAACCGGTGTACATTGCACGGACCCATCCGGACGCGCCGCGTGTCATTATCGCCAACTCCAACCTGGTGCCGAGTTATGCCACGCAGGAGCATTTCGATCACCTCGATCGGCTGGGCCTCATGATGTACGGCCAGATGACCGCAGGGAGCTGGATCTACATCGGCACCCAGGGCATTCTGCAAGGCACCTACGAAACCTTCGGCGCCTGCGGGCAAATCGATTTCCATTCGCACAGCCTGAAAGGGAAATGGATCGTGACCGCCGGGCTCGGCAACATGGGCGGCGCGCAACCGCTGGCGGGCACCATGAACGAGGCCTGCATCCTGGTGGCCGAAGTCAACCCGGCGCAAATCGAACGCCGCCTCAGGGAAGGTTACCTCGACCGCTCGGCGGCCACTCTGCAAGAAGCGTTAGCCATCATCGATGAGAACCTGGCCAGCGGACAAGCTGTCAGTGTCGGCCTGCTGGCCAACGGCGCCACCGTCGCCCGGCAACTGCTCGACCGCCAGCGCATTCCGGATATCGTCACCGACCAGACCCCGGCGCATAACCTCATGGACTACGTGCCGGAAGGGAAGGACTATGCCACCCTGATGAAACTCAAGTCGCGCGACCCGGACGAATACCGCAAGCGTTCGCTCGCCACCGCCGTCAAACACACGCAGGCGATGATCGATCTGCAGAAGAAAGGCGCGGTGGTGTTCGACTACGGCAACAACCTGCGCGGCCAGGCGGAACTCGGCGGCCTCCAAGTCCGCAAGCCGGACGGCACGTTTATCTATCCCGGTTTCGTTCCGGCCTACGTCCGGCCGTTGTTCTGTGAGGGCCAGGGACCGTTCCGCTGGGCCATTCTTTCCGGCAGGAAAAAGGATTTGTGGACCGTCGATCAGGCGGTGATCGACACCTTTCCCAAAAAGAAAGCGCTCCACCGCTGGATCGAAAAGGCGCAGGCCCGGGTGCCCGTTCTGGGACTGCCGACGCGTGTCTGCTGGCTGGGTTACGGCGAACGCGCGAAAATGGGACAGGTGATGAACGACCTCGTGAAGAAAAAGAAAGTGGCCGCGCCGATTGTCATCGGGCGCGACCACCTCGACTGCGGGAGCGTCGCCTCCCCCAACCGCGAAACCGAAGCGATGCAAGACGGCAGTGACGCGGTGGCGGACTGGCCGTTACTCAATTTCGCGGTCAACGCCGTCTCCGGCGCCAGCTGGGTGAGCTTTCATCACGGCGGCGGCGTCGGCATCGGCAACTCCCTGCACGCCGGGATGGTCATCGTCGCCGACGGCACCCGACGGAAAGCGGCGCGGCTGGAACGGGTGCTCACCAACGACCCCGGGCTGGGGGTTGCCCGGCACGTCGATGCGGGGTACGATATCGCCAAGACCGTCGCCCGGAAACGCAAGGTGTCTTTGCCCAAACCCTGACCGGGCAAGGCCTGGAGCTAAATTCTCCCCCTTTACAAGGGGGAGCAAAAATAAAAATCTCCTCTCCCCTCATGGGGAGAGGATTAAGGTGAAGGGTGGAGTTATCATAACCTGCCCTATATCCTCTCCTTGGTAAGGAGGGGAACCATTGTAGAGCCAACCATTTTTTCATTTATGCAAAGGCTTCACAAATAGGGAACAACATGAGCGGCATTCTCTGTTTCCGCAACATCGGCCAACTGGTGCAAGCCGGCGCCGCCACCCAACCGGGCATCCGCCTCCGAAAAAACTGCGCCCTGCTGGTCGAGAACGGGCGGGTGCTTAAAATCCTGAAGGACTCCGAAGTCAAATCCGCGGGAAGCTACGCCCAGGTGGTGGACTGCCAGGGCCGGGCGGTGGTGCCGGGTTTCGTCGACTGCCACACCCATCTCATTTACGCCGGCGAGCGCAAGGACGAAATGGTCGACCGCATGGGCGGCGTCACCTACATGGAAATCCTCGAAAAGGGCGGGGGCATTTTGAGCACCGTGCAGGCCACGCGCAAGGCCACGGAAAAGGCATTGTTCGACTCCGCCCGGAAGCGCATGAAGCGCATGATGGCACTCGGCACCACGGCGTTCGAGATCAAGTCCGGCTACGGCCTCAACCTCCATTCCGAAATGAAAATGCTGACGGTCGGCAAAAAACTGCGCGACGCGCTGCGGGTGCCGGTCACCCTCACCTACCTCGGCGCCCACGCGGTTCCGGAGGGCGAGGACCGAGAGGCCTACCTGGAGGAGATCATCGAACACCTGCCGCGCTTTCGTGGCCTGGCGGACGGGGTCGACATCTTCTG
>SMVT01000153.1 GCA_004357365.1 Nitrospina sp. | reverse complement strand
TCTTCAATTTTTCAAATGGGAGACAAGGGTAGAGAATTTCTGCAAAGCTTCTGTGACCTCACCCAGGATCCTTTCGCCCGGGATATGATCACCCAATTTCTGCACAAGCCGCAATGAGCCCAGTCGAACAAAACCTTTTACAATCAGTCGCTCCATTTCTGCATGTGGTGAATCATTTCATCGCCGGCTATTTCTTATTTGTCAATACCGTGTATATTTCCATGCTGCTGCTGGCGTTCAGTGCGATCAGAAAACATTCGCATCGTGCCCAGTCCATGGAAAAGAGGAACTTTTTCCTGTCGCCGTTCACCAAGCCGATATCGCTGCTGGTGCCTATCTATAACGAAGAATTGAGCATTATCGGAAGCGTCAAATCCCTGCTTCAATTGCAGTATCCAAAATACGAAGTCATCCTGATCAACGATGGCTCGACCGACCATACCCTGGAAGAGATATTAAAAACATTTGATCTGAAAAAGACCAAAAACGTTTTTAGAAAGCAGCTGCCCTGTCAGGATATCCGGGGAATTTACGAGTCATCCACTTATCCCGACCTTATGTTGGTGGATAAGGAAAACGGTGGGAAAGCGGATGCCCTGAATGCCGGAATCAACGCATCCAAATTCCCGCTTATCTGTTCTTTGGATGCCGACTCTATTCTGGAAGAGGATGTTCTCTTAAAAATTGTGCGGCCCTTCGTGGAAGACCCCAAAACGGTGGCCGCGGGGGGGTCCGTTCGAATCGCCAATGGGTGTGAAATTTTCAATGGAAGAGTCACGAAAATCGGCCTGCCCAAAACCCTTCTGGGCAAATTCCAGGTCATGGAATATCTCAGAGCCTTTCTGGCCGGACGAATGGCGTTTTCATTGTTTAATGGCCTGATCATTATTTCCGGAGCCTTTGGAATTTTCAAAAAGAACAAGGTGATTGAAGTCGGCGGGTATCATAAAGACACCATCGGGGAGGATATGGAACTGGTGGTGAGGCTCCATGCCCGATTAAGAGAAAAGGGCGAACCTTACAGCATCACCTTTATCCCTGACCCGGTGTGCTGGACGGAAGCTCCCGAGAGCCTTAAAGTGCTTCGGCTGCAGAGAAATCGATGGCAGCGGGGATTGTTGGAAAGCCTGTTCAGCAACAGGAAACTATTTTTCAATCCCAAATATGGAATTGTCGGTCTCATTTCATATCCGTTTTTCATGTTGGTGGAAGGGCTGGGTCCCATCATTGAGGTCTTTGGAGTCCTTTTCTTTATCGTTTCCTGGTCCTTCAATCTGGTGGGCACGCCTCTTCTGATATTATTTATTTTAGCCACGGTCGTTCTTAACATCCTGCTCTCCATTGGATCCGTCATCTTTGAAGAAATGACTTACCGCCGGTATCCGCAGACCTCTATGATCATCAAGCTGATAGGGGTCTCATTTATCGAGGTGTTTTTTTTCCGACCTTTGACGGTATGGTGGAGACTGGTGGGGATTGTGCAATATTTTTCCGGCAAAAAAGGCGACTGGGGAGACATGGTTCGAAAAGGGTTTTAAATCACTCCCGACCGGAGTTTTGAGCTAAACATTACTCGTACCTATGAAAGACATCGCCCATGCTTGGTGCAGAAGAACTCCGGAATCCCAGTAGCCGAATGAAGCGTGACCCTGTGGCAACCACAAAGGGCGCCCTGGCGCTTGGCGTTTCCTACCTTTTCTTTGTTTGCTGTATTCTCCCTTCTCTGTCCTGGGCGGTCGACCCTGAAGCGTTAATACGTGACGGCCTGATGAAAAAGGCCCGTCAAACCGGCTGGCAGGGAAAACACGAGGAAGCCGCGGCCATTTATCGCCAGCTGATCCAAAACAATCCGAAGGATGTCGAAGCCCTGTCGGGGCTGGCCGGTGTCCTGAGCTGGCAGAAAAAATATCAAGAATCCAGCGCCCTCTACCAACAGGTCCGCGACATGCGGCCTGATCTCCCGGATGGCGAAATCGGTCTCCTGCGCCTGCAGGCCTGGCAGGGAGAGCCCGCCGCCGCCGAAGAGGGACTCAAAGCGCTTCTTGCGAAGTATCCCAAGCGGTTCGACCTCCTGTTCCTGTTGGGCCAGGTCACCGCGTGGCAGAGGAAATTCGACGTGAGCGTCGATTACTTCAAGAAGCTCCTCGAACTTTATCCGGACAATTTGGAAGCCTTGCAGGGATTGGCACGAACCTACAAACAACTGATAAAAGAAAACCCTGAACTTAATCCGGACAAATTGAAAGCCATGCAGGGATTGGCACGAACCTACAAACAACTGATAAAAGAATACCCTGGGGATATTGAAGTCTTACTCGGTCTTGCGCAGGTCCTGAGCTGGCAGAAAAAGTATCAGGAATCCGCCGCCATCTACCAACAGGTCCGCGACATGCGGCCCGATCTCCCGGATGGCGAAATCGGTCTCCTACGCCTGCAGGCCTGGCAGGGAGAGCCCGCCGCCGCCGAAGAGGAACTCAAAGCGCTTCTTGCGAAGTATCCCAAGCGGTTCGACCTCCTGCTCCTGTTGGGCCAGGTCACCGCCTGGCAGAGGAAGTTCGATGTGAGCATTGGTTACTTCAAGCTGCTCCTCGAACTTTATCCGGATAATCTGGAGGGTATGCAGGGATTGGCACGGACCTACAAATGGATGCGGAACAGCAAGGAAGGAATACCCCTGTATTTAAAAATTCTTGAAAGAAAACCGGATTATCTGGAGGCTCTTCTGGGAATTGGGGATTTATACAGTCAGGAAGGGAAATATAAGAAAGCGATCACCTACCTGGAGAAGGCCCGGGATAGAGCTCCGGACCGCCAGGACATCCGCGCGATGCTGGGAACGCTATACAGCTGGACGGCACGGCTGGATGATTCTGTAACAGAACTTCAGAAATCCATCGCTTTGATGCGGGGAGATATTTCCGGCTATATTTCTCTTGGGCGCGTCTATAGCTGGCAGAAAAAAACCGAGGAATCCATCAAACTTTATAAACAGGCCCTTGAAATAAATCCAGAAAATACTGAAGCCCTGGTCGGCCTGGGGAGGACCCACTTTTATAACGACCAGTGGGACCTGGCAGAAAAGCATTACCGGAAGGCCCTGAAAATCCAACCTAACGATGTGGAAGCACTACAAGCTCAGGAACGTTTAGAAAGATTCCAAGCGCCTACATTGATCACCCGCTTTGAATTTTTTGAGTTTCAAGATCGTCCTGATCCCACAGAGAACTTTCGTGACATTGTTTTTAGGGATTTTCGTGAAACCGCGGATTATTTTTACAAATTGTCCGCAAAATCAAGATTACAGTTGCGTTACCAGCGATCCGACCAGAAGCAAGTAGATAAAGCGAATAATCTGACCGATTTTAATATCGGCGCGAATATCGGGTCAATTGGCCTGGCGCAAAAACTACCACAGAATATTGGATTGAGGTTCAGGTTTGATTTCAACCGGTTCGAAAATAAGGGAAATAATGTGTTCAACCTCAGTAGCTCGGAAACCGACTATGCCGGTTTTTTTCTTTTAACAAAAAGATTGGGAAAGCATTATTTTACCACGTCATTTGCGAGAGAATTATTTATAGACACAGAGACTGGTAATTTGACAGTGGAATCCATAAATACCTATTCAGCTTCTTATGATGTCAACATCACCGAACATCTTTCTTTGTTGCTCAATCCCTCGTGGGATGATTATTCGAACCTAACGGGCACCCGCGACGATCATGTTATACGTGCTAGATACCTCCTTCCCTTCTATAAAAAGATCCAGCTGGAATATCAACTCCGATACCTCTCTAACCCGGACCAGTCGCTAAACAGCTTTTTTATTAATTTTCAGCATAAAATTAAAGAAAAGTTCAGTTTGGAGGCGGATTATGTCATCACTTATAACTCTTTGGACGAATCTTTAGAGCATCTCACCACCTTATTCTTTTCTTGGAGAATCGCAGAGTGGATTTCCTGGACCGTCGATGCAAGATATGCCAAAGAGACCTTAAAAGACAAAGATATTACTCAAGTTTACCAGACTTATTTTACGCTGAGGTTATAGGGTCTGATGAAAATTAAGAAGCATGAGGGGCGCATTCATTTTCGGTGTTTGATTTTTTTACAGTTGGGTCTTGCCTTGTTTATGCCCCATGTCCTTTCCGCGTCTGAATTCTCCGCTGTGGGGCATAAATCCATTAAAGGTCTTGAGGTGGTATATAGCCACACGTCCCGGGGGCTGGGATTTCAGGTTATTGGAAAAAGCCTGTTGAGCAAAAGCGGCATTCAAAAGACCAACCGGGTTCGCCTGAATAATGCTTGGCCGGTTAAAAAAGCCTTCCTGATCTGGTCAGGTGAAACAAAACAGGAAAATAAAGCCCGCGAAGAGATTATTTTAATCACGGATGGAAATCAGGAGCATTCCATCAAGGCACAACAAATATGGAAACAGAATTCCACCGGAATCCTTTATACCGCACTGGCGGAGGTCACACGGTATGTTACGGGCGGTGGAGTGTATGGAGTGAAAAACCTTTTTTCGGAAGAAATGAATCCTGGCGGGAGGGATCCCTATACCGTGGCGGGATGGGCCCTGGTGGTGGTCACCGAGGACCCGGGAAGCCGGGAAAAAAATTCCGTGACCCTGCTGGCGGGACTCCAGGTCCTCAAACCCGGCGAGACCTACGATCTTTCCCTGACGCCCCATGCGCCGCCGGGCTCCCCGGAACCCCGCGCCATTGGAATAATCGGAGGTCATGGCCGGGCCGGCAATGGATCAGCTAACCTATTAAATAATAAGGCTTTATCTGGAAAAGGGGACTGGGATGGCTCGGCCGGAAAATTCTGGGATATTGATAAATTTGTAGTTAACCGTGACAATAATAATGATAGGGATGAGGGGCTGACCCTCACGATCGATCCCCTTTTGCAATGGTTGTATCCGGTGGGCGTGGTGGTCACATTCAAATCCCACGAATAAAAGGAGAGAATTTCTCATGAAGCGTTTATTCAAATACGGTTTGGTAGCTCTGCTCACGGTTGGGCTCTATGGAGCCGGTTTTGT
>SMVT01000152.1 GCA_004357365.1 Nitrospina sp. | reverse complement strand
TTGAAAAACAAAGCCAATGGACCGGATTAAACAATACCTCTTAAAACATATTAAAGATACGATCGTACTCTCTATTTTAGGTGCTGTCGTTTTTGTCAACTATTTCGTTTATGCCAACAAACTGGCTTTTCTCGATATGTTTTACCTTCTGGTGGTGCTGGCGGGCTACTACATCGGCAAGCGATTCGCCATTCTGGGAGCGTTTTTCATCATTCTCATGGTCTGGGTGTTCATCCTGGCGGACGGGAACAAATATTACTCCGCCGGCGATGCGTTTGAAGCCAACCTCAATCTCACCGTGTGGGGAGGATTTCTGATTCTGGCGGCGTGGCTGATCGGCACGCTTTCGGAAAACCTCCGGCGCGAGTTACAGGCCAGCCAGCGGCTCCGCGAGGACCTGAATCACGAACGGGAATTGCTCAGCATTTCCAACCGCCAGTTGCGGGATTACAGTTTCCGGCTGGAGGAACGGGTCGCGGAAAGAACCGAGGAGCTTAAACGAAGCAACAGGGAACTGATGGATTTCGCTGCCATCGCGTCGCACGATCTCCAGGAGCCGTTGCGCAAGATCGTGATGTTCGGCGACCGGCTGGAGGACAAGATTTCCTCACAAGACGTCAAAAGCCACGATTACCTGGACCGCATGAGAAAAGCCGCCCGGCGGATGCAGGGGTTTATTGAGGACTTGCTGAAGTTGTCCGCTATCGCCACCGGCGGCCGGCCCTTTCAAACCGTGAATCTGCAGACACTGGCCCAGGAAGTGGCCGAAGATCTGGAAGCCCGGATCGCCCAATCCAATGCCCAATTGAATATCGATCACCTGCCGACCCTGGAGGCGGATGCCACTCAGATGCGGCAATTGCTCCAGAACCTGATCGGCAACGCCCTCAAATATCATCGGGACGGAGTGCCGCCGGTGGTGACGGTCACCAGCCGCCCGTTGCGCGACGGGTTCTGGGAAATCATGGTGCGCGACAATGGCATCGGTATCGAGCCCCACCAGATCAGCCGCGTCTTTCAACCGTTCGAAAGAGGAAGCAGCGGAGGCCTGTTCGAAGGATCCGGCATGGGCCTCGCCATCTGTAAAAAAATCGTCGACCGCCACGCCGGGTCCATCCACGTGGCCAGCCAACCCAACAAAGGCACCTCGTTCATCATCACCCTGCCGGAACAACACAAGGCCCCAAGAAACCGGAATGAGCAATCCCCGCAGGTTTCCTCGGTGTAATGCACCCGTTTCCTCCGGTCAGACGCTAAAACCCGACCCGGAGCTTTTCAGATTTTTGGAGGGGATGAACACTTCCTTGCCAGTCCAGGGTTCCACCTGGCCGATGCCGTGGCAGGAGATGCCGTATTGTTTGCAGAGGGTGTGGACCTGACCGGCGTCGTTAGCGTGGTCGACGATCACGCAGAATCCGGTGCCCATGTTGAATACTTCGTACATTTCCGCGTCGCTGATCCCGCCTGCTTCCTGAATCAGCTCATACACCGGTAACAGGTCGGGCAGGGGATCGATCACGAAACGGATGTTGCCGGTCTGCACGCGGTTGAGGTTGGTGAGGCCGCCGCCGGTGATATGCACCATGGCCCGGATATCGATTCCGGCCTCCAGCATGGCCATCACCGGCTGGACGTAAATGCGGCTCGGCTCCAGCAGTTCCGCGCCGAGGGTGCGGCCCAGCGACTCTTCGTACTGGTTGACCTTTCCCTTCTGTTCGTCCAACGTTTCCCCCAGCAGAACCCGGCGCGCCAGGGTCAGGCCGTTGGAATGCACGCCGCTGGCAGCCAGACCGAGGATCAGGTTGCCGGGCTGGATGTTCTGCCCGGTGTTGATCTGATCGAGCTTCACGTGGCCGATGGCGGCGCCGATGAGGTCGATACCGGTGACGATCTCCTTCACCTGCGAAATCTCCCCGCCGGAAATGCTGATCTGGGCCTGCCGCGCGCCTTCGGCGAGGCCGCGTCCCAACTCCTCGAACACTTTCGGGTCGGTATGCGAACAGCCGATATAGTCCACCATGCTCACCGGCCGCGCGCCGAGGCAGATGAGGTCGTTGACATTCATCGCCACACAGTCGATGCCGAGGGTGTCGTACTGGTTCATCAACTCCGCAACCCGTACCTTGGTGCCGACGCCGTCGGTGCAGAACGCGATGCCCTCGCCGTTGCCCATATCGATGACGTTGGCGAAATAACCGATGTCCACTTTCAACGGGTAGCGTTCACTGAACTTGTGCGTGGGCAGAATATGCTTCAACAAACCGTCCAACGCGGATTCGGCGCCCGACTGGCTGACGCCGCTTTGTTCGTACTGCGATGTTTTTCCGGTGGGCTGGGACATGATCGATTCAATGACGAGGATAAGGGTTGCTGGCGCTACTATAGCATTATGGAGAATACCCTTGGAAATTTTTGAATGGATGAGGGGTTGTACTTGCCCAACGCTTACGGATACAAGCCGCGGTCCTGGATGCTGAGGGCGATTTTCTCGATGCCGATGGCCATGGCGGCGATGCGGTAGGATTCGATTTTGTCATGCGACCAGTAGCGGTCGCGAATCTGCTGGAAGGCGTCGCGCATGGTGTCGTCCAGCGCGGAACGGACGAGGTCCAGCTCATTGGGGCCGTGCAGGAGTTTCTCCGCCAGCCCGGTGGGAATTTTATGGCCGTTGGATTCGATGGCCTTCAGCAACAGATCGTTCTGGCTGACCTCATGGCGGCGGGTGAGGCGGCCGAAGCGGATGTGCGACAGGTTCTTGATCCATTCGAAATAAGAGACGACCACCCCGCCGGCGTTGAGAAAAATATCGGGAATCATCACCACTCCCTTCTGCCTTAAGATGGCATCGGCGCCGAAGGTGACGGGTCCGTTCGCCGCCTCGGCGATCAGGTTGGCTTTGATGCGCGGGGCGTTTTCCATATGGATCACCCCTTCCATCGCCGCCGGAATCAAAAAGTCGCATTTCTCTTCCAGAATCGCGTTGCCGTTTTCGAAATACTGGGCGTCGGGGTAGCCCTTCACCCCGCCGTGTTCTTTGTTGTAGGTGTTTACTTTTTCCACGCTCAGGCCGTTGTGATCCATCAATGCGCCGTCGTGTTCGATGATGCCGATAATTTTCGCGCCGTCTTCGGCTTCGAGGATTTTGGCGGTGTGGTAGCCGACATTACCGAGTCCCTGGATGATAACGGTCTTGCCTTCGAGCGTGCCTTCGAGGCCGGCTCTTTTTCTATCCTCCGGGTGGCGGAAGAATTCGCGGATGCCGTACACCACGCCCCGGCCTGTCGCTTCGGTGCGTCCCGGAATGCCGCCCAAGCTGACCGGTTTGCCGGTGACACAGCCGAGGGCGTTGATATCGTCCGGGCGGTGTTCCATGTAAGTGTCGGCGATCCACGCCATCTCGCGCGGACCGGTCCCCATGTCCGGCGCGGGAACGCTGGTGGCGGGATTGATGTAGTCCTTTTTGATCAATTCGTATGCGAAGCGGCGGGTGATACGCTCCATAGTGGCATCGTCGTATTTTTTGGGGTCGACCACCACCCCGCCCTTGGACCCGCCGAAGGGGACGTCGACCAGCGCGCACTTGTAGGACATGAGCGCCGCCAGCGCTTCGATTTCGTCCTGATTGACCAGGGGGGAGTAACGGATGCCGCCCTTGGTGGGGAGTTTGTGTTCGCTGTGGACGGCGCGCCAGCCGATGAAGCTTTCGACCTTGCCTTCGATTTTTACGGGAAAGCGGACTTGGTAAACGTTGTAGACGCCTTTCAGGTAATACGCCAGCCCATCCGAAATTTGGAGAGTGGCAGCGGCGATATCGAAAACCAAATTAACGTTTTCGCGAAAACTTTTTTCCTGATGGACGGTCGTTGCCATAGGCCACTCCGAGAAAGATGCCCCCCTGTTTCAAGCCCTATACCTCTATGCTATACCTAAATTGAGGAAAGGGGGTAGTTTATAAATTCAGGGGGTTAGCCCGAATTCTATCCCTCTTTTTTGAGGGAAGGTCACTGGATTTTACCCGTTTTCCTCTATATTAGCGGAGTCCTCCGCGGGCAACGGGCAACATTTACCGAGCTAAAATGAATTGGGGTGCCAAACACGCGGCTTCCCTGTATTATCAGATGAATGTCCGAAAAGGCCAACTATGAAACAGGCGACGCACGAGATATCGGTCAAAACCCGGGGGCGGGGGCTGGTCAACATCAATGATGAGATCGTCTCCTGGGTGCTTAGCCAGGGGATGACCACCGGACTGCTCACCGTGTTCATCCGGCACACCTCGGCCTCGCTGGTAATTCAGGAAAACGCCGATCCGGATGTGCTGAGCGACTTGAGCGCGTTTCTGGACCGGATGGTGCCGGACGGCGACCCGCAATACCGGCATTCCGCGGAAGGTGATGACGACATGCCCGCCCATATCCGCTCGGCTCTCACCCAGACACAGATTTCGGTGCCGCTGGTGAACGGCCGCCTCGCGCTCGGCACCTGGCAGGATGTTTACCTGTTCGAGCACCGGACCGCACCCCACCGAAGACAGGTGGTTCTGCACCTGTCGGGAGAGTAGAGTGGCCAAGCTATACAAAGTGAAAATATTTCGAGTACTTTCGGCTGCGAAGATTACCCTTCCATCGCGCCATTCAGCCTATGCCAAGCGGGGTCCGGCGTCACGCTGGGCGGAGTACCTCCGCAGGTAATATGAAAAACATGGATATGCCCCCATGGATCAATGGGAGCAGTGAACGTTTCAGCCAGCTGGGTCCAGCGTCACGCTGGCTTTACAAACACCCACCCCACTCTTAAAATAAAAGAGTTACACAATTTGAATGGGGAGTTGAAATGCCGCGCCCGGGAATTGATAAATACAGGAATATCTACCAGCCGGAGGACATCCCTTCGTCCAAACCGCCGCCGGAGCCCCGACGCAACAAAATTTTGAGGGCGGGGGCCATCGTGATGCTGGCTGTCCTGCTCATCGGAATCCCCATTTATTATTACGCCAGCCAGCGCGGGATCGGTGTGTTCCAAGGGGGGGACGAACCCATTCACGTGGAAAAAGGTAAGGAGCTCGTCGCGGTCCAGCAATTGATGAAAGAGGGCAAACGGGTGCGGGCGCTGGATGTGATCCGCACGCTGTACAAACTGTACCCCCGCAACGTCGAGTATGTATCGACCGGCGCCTGGGTCCATTTCAAAATGGAGCAGTACCGGCGCGCGCTGGAGCTGGCCGAGCAGGCGGTTCAACTGGACCCGGGGAGGGCCAGAGACCATGCGGTGATGGGAGCCTGCCGCCTGTTTTTCAAACAGTACCCGGGAGCCCTGGAAAACTCCCTGAAAGCCCTGGAGCTGGACCTGGAACAACCGCTGGCCTACCTGACCCTGGGCGAGGTTTACCTGAAACAGGGCGACACCGAACGGGCCCTGCCCGCGCTCAAACAGGCCGGGCGCCTGGATCCGGACAACCCGCGGGTGTGGACCCGGCTGAGTTCGGCGTTCATCCGGCTCGAGCAATGGCACCGGGCGGAACTGACCGCACAGAGGGCGCTGGAGTTGAAACCGGATGCCGCCGGCGGGCATTTCAACCTCGCCATGATTTATTATAAAGCGGAACAGAAATACAAAGCCGTGGCGCATATGCAACGGGCGGAGGATTTGTACCAACAGGCGGAACAGCATGAATGGGCAGGCAAGGCCCGGCAGAACAAGGAACTCATCATCAGGAAATTCAAATTGCGCCCGGAGGATATTATTCACTGACCTCGCTGGGCAGGAAAGGGGTATAATTCCTTAATCCGGTTGCTTCCCGGCTTCGTCGTACCCCTTAGGACGGGTGTTCCACCGATATGAGCGAATTCAAACTGCCAACCTCCTTTCAGCCCAAACCGCCGCCGACAGATCCGGCCGAGATTCATTTTAAGCGCGCCTGGCAACACCGAAAGAATAAACAGTACCGGGATGCGGTGAACGAATTTCAGGAATCGCTGAAGCACAACCCGGAAAAAGGGTCGACGCATTTCAACCTGGGGTGGGTGTACGATCGATTGGAAGAAGGGGAGGAGGCCGTGGTCCACCTCCAGCAAGCGGTAGCCATTTTTCAAAAAGCGAACAAGGCGTCCAATATCACCAGCGCCCGCAACCTGCTCAGCAAACTGTACAAAAAATACCCGGATTTGGACCCGGACGCCCAAAAAAAATAATCTCCTCCCGAATAACCCCATTCTCCCCGCCCAGCCCGTCTCCGGGCCGCCAATACTCAGGAGAACCCTTGCGTTATATAGGTTTATATCTATGCCCCAACGCTGTGAACCCGGCGCCGCAACCCAAAATACATGAACAAATAATGTATTTTTAACCCCATTCGGGGTATAATAAGGGACTATCCAAACCAGCCAACAGAGATCGTCTGTTTCTGCAACGTCCTTACCGGGGGAGGTAAGCCATGATGCAAAAGCTCAAGCGGTATATCTTCGACCATTTCGAAAGCCATTTTATTTTTACCATTTTGATCAGCGTTGTTCTGATCAATTTCTTCGTTTATTCCAAGATTGCATTCCTCAACTTCTACTACCTCCCGATTATGCTCGCTGGTTATTACCTGGGCCGCCGAACAGCGGTGCTGGGTGCGTTTTTCACCATACTCATGGTTTGGGTGTTTGTGATTGCCGACCCGGAAAATTATTATGCACATGAGGAAAAATTTCACATGTATTTCCACCTCACCGTATGGGCCGGGTTTCTGATGCTGACGGGTTGGATCATCGGCGGGTTGAAGGAAAAACTGGCCTTCACCGACAAACTGAAGGAAGAGCTGGCGCATGAAAAGGAATTGCTCGATATCAGCAACAGGCGATTGAATGAATACAGCAGTACGCTGGAAACCAAAGTTTCCGC
>SMVT01000151.1 GCA_004357365.1 Nitrospina sp. | reverse complement strand
TCCATGCCCCGGCTGAAATTAAGGGCCTCCAGTGCTCCCGCCGTTTCCAGAATGGCCGCCAGAGCCGAGTTGGAATCGCCCAACATCGCCGCCAGCACAATAGTGACGGCCACCTGCCGAATGATACCGCGGGTGGAATGCTTGAGCAACACGTGCTGATACTCGTGCGCCAGCACGCCGGCCAGCTCTTCCGGCGTCTCCGTGGCATTGATCAATCCCTGAAACACCACCACCGTACCACCGGGCAGGGCCAGGGCGTTGACCATGTTCCCCGGATGAACGTAAATATGAAACTGATAGGGCTGTTTGGGCACGGCGGTCAACAGCCGCTTGGAAATGGCGTCCAACGCCTCGCGCAATTCAGGAGGCGGTTCCTTGAGCGGCGGCTGGAACATGCTTTCATAGACCGTCTCGCCCAGCTTCTCCTCCCACGCCACCGGAATGTTGCCCGCAAAGGTGTCGGACAACACGGGCAGGCCGAACTTCCAGATGCCGAAAAACAAGGGGGGAATGAGGACCAGCGCCAACACGATCAGGGCGCGCCGTAAATTCCGCCGTTGCGGCGGCGCCAAAAACGAACCCAGCGCGCCCGGCGCCACGCGGTGTGCTTCCGCCAGAAACTCGGGGTCCTCGATAACCACCAACCGGGGAGTCACCTCGTTTTTGGAGATGAACCGCTCCAGTCTTATCGGGCCGTCGGAGCCGGTGCGGGTCATCCGCAGTCCGGAATACGGCCAGGAAAGGAGGGGTTGGTCCGGGAATATCAGGTGCAGGTGCTGGGGATTGAGACGAAGCTTGACGGGATGCCGTGTGGGGCTTTTCCCGTCATAGTAGAAACCTTCAAACTCCATCAGGGAAGGAGACATCTGGACCTGTCAGCGATGGCGGGGTTAAATTCCGAAATCCATGTCAATGTCCATTCCGTCGACGGCTCCTTCCGCCAGGGCGCCACTCTGTTTCGCATCCTGCACCACCTTGTCCAACCGCATGTTGGCGTCAATCGTGAGATGTTGCGTTACAAAACTCAAGTTGCGCACCATGACCCAGGGATAGGCCAGCCCCAGGGTAACCACCAGCAGCAGCATATTCACCAGATTGAGGGTGAGCATCTGCCCGCCGGTGGCGCTGAAATTGAAAGTGCCTCCGGCGAACCGGGTTCGACTCCAATTGTAACGCGCGAGAAATGCCTTGTACCAGAACCAGTATATCCCGAACGTCAGGGGGACCAGAAGAACGGAAATCATGAACTGGGTGAAAATATCCTTGCCGTCACCCTCGTACTGAATGTTCTGGTTGCCGAAATGGGAATTGCGCATCCAGAATGTGCGCCTGGCGATGGTGAAGTAGGGCCAGTACAAACCCAGGGTGAATAAAGTCAGAAGGAACCCTTTCACATACAGGCCGATGGCCTCCTTGCGCGACCCGCGGAATGAAAATCGAATGCCGCGCCACGCCGTTCGGGACAGCCGGTAGCGGTACGCACCCACCAGGATCGCCGGAATCGCCACCAAGATGGCCAGCACCAGAGCGCCGTTCACCACGCCTGACATTTGCGGCCCGACCATGTTTTCCACCACCGCCAGGCCGGCGGCCAGAGCGATGAAGAGCAGGTTGAAAATCATCATGCCTTTGAACAATTCCTTACCGGTACCATGATAAAAAAAGCGGTCCCCGGTAAAAGACATTTGTTCCCACAGATAACGGCGCTCTTTGGTCTTGCCCCAAAAATAGTAGATCCCGAGGGTCACCATGCTCAAGATCCAGTTCACCAACTGGATTTTGAGCAGCCCGCCGCCGGTGCCGTGGAATCCAAAATGCAGGGATTTCCCGGAAGGAGACTGGGCGGCCAGCGCCTTCGATGGGCTTTTTTGGAGGGTTTGTTGGGGTTTCTCCCCGGGAGAGGCCACGGCTGCGGGCGCCACGGCCAGGTCAGCATCGTCACTCAAATCCACCGTTTCGGCGATCTGGTAGGTCTCTTCCTGCGCTTGCCCGGAACGTTCGACCTGAAAGCCGATGGCCTTCAGATAATTTTCCGCAACCACCGCCTGCCGATCGGAAACCTCATTCTGAAAACGCCACACCTGGCCCTTGGACACTTTGTCGATAATGGACTGGGCCTGCTGAGGCGCCATGCGAAACATCAAGGCCAGTTTTTTCGCGGCGGTCTCCTGGTTCTCGCCGGCGTATGCATTCAATACAAGAAAACAACCCATAGCTCACCTGTGGTTTGAAGGAATCAAAACAATAATGCGGGCGCAGGGCCCGCCAGGGGAATTAACGTTTTTTCTTAAACAGGTTTTTGATTTTGCCGAAGAAACCCGTTTTGCCTGCGCTGGAACTTTTCATCGGCATGCTCATGCCGTCGTCGGCAATCACGGGAATGCATTCCACATCAAAACCCAGATTTTTCAGATAGGACTCCGCCACTTCCGACTGCCGGTCGGAAATCTGGTGATCGAACTGCCAGGGGTTACCATTGGCCAGATTGTCGACGATCGGGCTCGCCTCTGCCGCGCCCATACGAAACACACGGGCCATTTTCTCCGTGGCCGCATCCTGATCGGTCCCGGTCCAATTGTTGATCATCAAAAAACAGCTCATTAGCGCCTCCGAAATCTTACATATAATGTTAATGTATCCTTTGCTAGTAGTATCACTGATAACCCCAAAAATTTAAAGAAAAAATTTACCCCCCTAACCCATTGTTATAAAGGAAGGTTTGTGGCCGCTGGCGGACCTTTCAGAGGGCTGGTGGATTGGGGTGGGCGCCACTAATCAGCCCCTAATCAATCGGATTGAACAGGATGCGGAAAAGCTGAAAGAAGCGCTGATCACGGGGGCTGAGGCCCGCGGTTCAATAAAAGTCAAAGGCCACTTGCTGTTCCGTCCAGCCCAGAAAACCGTCTTCCAGGGGATCGCCGGTAAATTTATCGATGTTCTGGACCCAGCTTTCGGGACGGTCCCAATGGTCCCCGAAATGATAGAGGTACATCTTCGCCCGGATTTCCGGAGGCAGGGTCATCAACTCCTGGTAAGAGGCGTGGATGCCGCCCTGAAACAACTGGCAGTCGTGAAACATCACTTCCGCTTCCCGGCTGAAACGTTCGGGATATTCCCGGTCGAACATGGTGTCGCCGGAAATCCACACTTTCTGGTTGATGAACACGCCGGAGCACCACTGGGATTCATCGACACTGAGCGCGCTGTCCGGGAAATGGCGGGTCCGCATGATCAGCATTTCGATCGGCCCGTATTGGACCATCCAGCACTTGCGCCCGTAAGCCTCGATGGTGCGGGGCCGCAGGATGTCGAAAAAGTCGGTGATCTGGAGCGATCGGCCCTGGTTGGCCTCACAATATTCTGCGCCGCCCGACAGGCTTTTGCTCCACAAAAGGTCCTGATAATCGCGCAGAACGATCAATTTCGGCTGGCGCGGGGGCTGGCCGTACCGGTTCATCAGCATGATTTCCTCGAAGCCGCCGATATGGTCGGCGTGGCTGTGGGTGGGTAAATAACAGTCCACGTCCCGCACACTCAGGCCGAGGTCGTTCAGCGCCAGGGGGCCCTGCGTGCCGCAGTCGATCAGCACATGGTGATCCCCCTGGATCAGCAACATGTTGGATTGGCGGCGCCGTTTGGCGAAAGCCGACCCCACGCCGATGAACACCAGGCGCAAATGCCCGTCGGTCTTCAGGGAAAGCGGTTTCCCGTCCTTGCATATGGGATTGACTTCGTACATAGTTCCGTGAGGGTCCCGCCTTAAACTGGGCGGCGGCCGGTTGCAGGTGCTTGAATTACTTCAAATTCATCTCTTTTTACCATTAGAAGCGATTCAAATCCTATACGCCACAAAAAAAACATGTAAAATATTATGGAGGCGTAACCGATTCCGAAAGAGCTGTCCCAAACGCCCACTGAAAACCATTCAAAAACCCTCGATCACCCCGGCTGGAATCATCCGGGTGGCCCGGTCAACCGGCAACAAAAAAAACATA
The DNA here is from genome assembly GCA_004357365.1 of Nitrospina sp. Taxonomy (GTDB): domain Bacteria; phylum Nitrospinota; class Nitrospinia; order Nitrospinales; family Nitrospinaceae; genus SZUA-226. The sequence continues at coordinate 26,112 of SMVT01000151.1, read as the reverse complement.
ACTTTTTTCAGGACGGCAACCCATGGCGCAAACTCCCGATTACCGGAAAATGAGCAAGACCCAGTTAACGGCGCTGGCCCGGCGCAAAAAAATTCCCGTGAAGGCCGGCCTGCTGAAAGAAGACCTGGTGAAAGCCCTCAAAAAAGGCCTGCGCAAAATCGAAGCGCAGAAAAAATCCAAACCCAAAGCCGCCGCAAAAAAGAAGGCCGCCACCAAAAAACGCAAGCCGATGGCTGCCGCAAAAAAGAAGGTCGCCACCAAAAAACGCAAGCCGGTGGCCGCCGCAAAAAAGAAGGTCGCCAAGACCTCCAAAACCAGCCCCGCCAAACGCAAAACCAGAAAAATCGCAGTAAAGAAATCCCCCACCCAAAAGAAATCTACCACCCAAAAAAGAAAAACCACCCGCGTCACGAAGCCCGCGCCATCGGCACCGCGCTCCCGGCCGGCAAGAACCGGTTTGCCCGACCGCTATGGCGATCATCGGCTGGTGGTGCTGGCGCGCGACCCTAACCAGGCCTACGTCTACTGGGAGCTGGATCCGAAACGGATGCGCGAACTGGCGCCGGGCGGAGAACCCGCGCGCTGGGTGTTGCGGGTGTATGCCGCACCGCTCCACCCGGGGGTGGAAAAGGGTGCGTATTTCGACGTGGATATCAACGTGAAAGACGGCAGTTATTACCTCGACCTTTCCCGTCCGGGCGCCCGGTTCACCGTGGAAATCGGCGTGGTGGATGCCTCCGGGGGGTTCCGCGCCACGGCCCAATCGAATCCCGTCATTCTGCCCCTGGATCATCCGTCGAAAACCGTTGCATCCCCAAGCACGGCGCCTGCTAAAGATTCGGCTTTTTTTGACGGGGGTTCGGCCCTCCTCCCGGGGTCCAGCGATAAGGTGCCGATACCGGAAGCGTTGACCTCGCCGCGGGGGTCCCGCTTTTTCAAACCCCCCTCTTCCTGGTCCCGGTAAAGGACCCTGGCCATGCCCAAAGGTTACCTCGCGTTGGTTCTGCACGCCCATCTGCCCTTTGTCCGGCACCCGGAACATAAGGATTTTCTGGAAGAGGACTGGTTGTTTCAGGCCATCAGCGAAACCTATATCCCGCTGATCCAGGTGTTCGACCGCCTGATGCAGGATGGCGTGCCGTTTCAACTGACGATGTCCTTGTCGCCGCCCCTGCTGTCCATGCTGAGCGACGACCTGCTGCAGCAACGCACGGTGCGGTTTCTGGACCGTTCGCTGGAGCTGGCGGAAAAGGAGATCAAACGCACCCGCAGGCAACCGGACGTTCAGCCGCTGGCCCGGATGTACCGTGACAAGCTGGGCGAAGCGCGCGACCTGTTTGTTCACCGCTACGGGCACAACCTGATCCGGGCGTTCCGCGATTTCATGGACGCGGGGCATCTGGAGATCATCACCTGCGCCGCCACGCACGGCTACCTGCCGCTGATGACCGTGGTCCCCAACGCGGTGCGGGCGCAAATCCAGGTGGCGATGCAGACCCATGAACAATTTTTCGGCGTCCGGCCTTCCGGCATCTGGCTCCCGGAATGCGCCTACCAGCCGGGCCTCGAAGAATTTCTGGCGGAAGCGGGGCTCGACTATTTTTTCGTGGACACGCACGGCCTGCTGTACGCCGACGCCCGGCCGCCGTACGGCGTGCACACCCCGGTGCTCTGCCCCAACGGCGTGGCCGCCTTCGGGCGCGATGCGGAATCCTCCAAACAGGTGTGGAGTTCCGAGGAAGGCTACCCCAGCGATGTCAACTACCGCGATTACTACCGGGACATCGGGTTCGATCTCGATCACGCCTACATCCATCCCTACATCGCCGCCACCGGAGACCGCAAAATGACCGGCTTCAAGTATCACCGCATCACCGGGCCAACAGACCGCAAGGAGCTGTACCAGCCGAAACACGCCAAAGCCAAGGCGGCGTCGCATGCCAGCGATTTTCTGTTCAACCGGCAGAGGCAGATCGACCGCCTGGCGGGCCGGATGGACCGCCCGCCGATCATTGTCGCTCCTTACGATGCCGAACTGTTCGGACACTGGTGGTACGAAGGACCGGAATGGCTCAACTTTCTGTTACGCAAAATCGCCGGCGATCAGGAAGTGGTGAGCCTCATCACGCCGGGGGAATATCTGAAACGCCATCCGGAAAACCCCTGCACCACCCCCGCCGCCTCCAGCTGGGGTGACAAGGGGTATCACGCACACTGGATGAGCGACAGCAACGACTGGATTTACCGCCACCTGCACAAGGCAGCCGAGCGGATGGTGGAGCTGGCGCAACGGAATCCGCAGGCAACCGGCTTGGAGGAACGCGCGCTCAACCAGGCGGCGCGGGAGTTGTTACTGGCGCAGTCGAGCGACTGGGCGTTCATCATGTTCGCCGGAACAATGGTCGACTATGCCGACAAACGCACCCAGGATCACATCGTACGCTTCAACCGTCTGTATGAGGAAATTCGTAAAGGCAGGATCAATAAAAGCTGGCTGGCCGATATCGAGTCGAAGGACAACATCTTCCCCCACATCGATTACCGGGTTTACTCGTAGGAATTCCCGGTGACCTGGGTCAGTTGAGGCGGGGATTCGACAGACCCGTTTTTCTTCCACACCGGGTGGTCGTGTCCGGTCAGAAAAAATCCGGCCAACAGCAACAGGACGACAGCGGTGGCGCGGCGGTATTCGATCCTGCGTATCGCGGGTAATTGCCAGAGCAGGGCGAGGCAGACCATCCAGAACAGCAGTACGGCCCACAGATACTGGTTGTCCAACCCATTCCTCAACATCGCCTGTATCGACGGATAGGAAAATAAGGTCAGGGAAGCTAAAAACAACGCCGCGGCGAAACGGTGCGATCGTTCCTGCATGAAGCCGCCGCGCTCCAGCACCCCGGCCAGGCCCAGGTAAACCATCGGCAGACAGAAACCGGCGTACGGTGCGATGCCCAGCACCCTCAGCCCCAAACCGAACTCCATCGTCAAAATCATCAGTCCGTAAATAAAACACAAAAACAGGCAAAAGCCATAAGGCCGGGTCGACGGCGAAGACCAGTACGCCGCGAAACCGGAATGGGGTCCTTTGGCGGTGAACAACAGGACGGCGCTCAGCAACCAGACCGCCGTCATGATATGCAAATCAAACATGGAAGGCAGTTGCGCCAGAGAAAACGCTTCGGCGAAATTGTTGTGTGCGCCGCCAGCGGTCTGCTGAATAAAATTTCCAAAAGCCTGAGCCAGGCTGTGTGGATCGAAAAGAAAAACACAGCCCAGCACCGCTCCGGTGACGAACCACGCCAAACCCTGGCGCACCGGATGGTTTTGGTTTTCATGATTCAGATAAAGGAAAGTCAAATACAGAACCGGCAGGTACGCCAAGCTGAAGAAATGGGCGTTCACGGAAGCGGAAAATAACAGACCGGACAGCATCATGGGGACGATCCATCGCTGCGACTTCGCCGCCCAGACCAGCCCGGCGGCGGCACCGAGGGCCCAGGCGATGGCCATGCCATAGGGCATCCCCTCACCCAGCGCGTACAGGAACCCGGGATCCAGACCCATGAACAACGCCGCCCAGAACGCGGTGTGTTGGCTCACGATAGAGGTCAACAGACAGTAAAAGGAAAATACCGCGAGGTAATATACCCGGCAAAATGGAGGACAATATTCGCCCCACCCGGGTTCACGGCGCCGGGCCAATGGCCGGGGGCCCACCCGAAGGCGATGAAAAACGGCAGGGCCAGCAGGATGCCCACTCGCCAGTCCAGCCAGGAGGCGGTATCGATCCGCGCCGGTACCAGCCGTTCATCCGACTGTAACAGTTTTATTTTGACGTGATTAAAAATCGGTCGATCATCCTGTCCCCCAGGTTTCGATTCAAAATACGGATCGGGTTCCCGTCCAACCCGCTCCCCACTCAAAAAACAGTATACGATAAAAAACGCAGAATTCCTATAACTTACTGATTTTTAAGGTGTTGTATTATAATGGGAGCCGGCCCGGAGATTCTCCGGGATCCCGACCGGGACCCCCACCACATACTTAAAATTGGAACGGATCAGCCGGATAAAGGCAAGCATAAAATAACATTGGATGTAAATCAATTAGGCCCGGGGGGGTTCTTCCTCGACCGTTGTAGTGGGTCGATTTATAGAGTGGTTTGAAATCGCCCCATGAATTAGGTCAACTATAATGATTTCTTCCCCGTACTCCCCGTCCCATGCTGCTTTCGTCCTCTGTGTCCTCGACGGTGAAATCGGTTCGCTGACCCGCTAAAAATGTGAGTTTTTCAGGCCTTTGGTCATGGAATTCCCGATGATTTACGCTATAATTCCAACTGTACCCCGCTCACCAACCTGAATCGCTTCTAAGACTATGAAATATATGGTACTTATGTGCAATGGGCTGAGTGATCAGCCGATTGCCGAAAAAGACAATCGGACGCCCCTGCAGTTGGCGGATACCCCCAACCTGGACCGGTTGGCGGCACAGGGGCGATGCGGTTCCGTGCGCACGATTCCGGAAGATATGCCGGCTGGCAACGAGATATCGTACCTGTCCCTGCTGGGTTACGACCCGGCACGGTACAACCTCGGCCCGGCACGCTTCGAGGCCCGGGCCCTGGGCGTGGAGCTGAAGGACGATGAGATGCCGTTGTGCTGTGATTTCATCATCCTGCAATCCAGCCATAACGACATGATTCTGAAGGATTTCACCGCCGGGCAATTGTCTGCGGACAACGCGCAACTGCTGTTGGGGGCTCTCCAGGAACAGATACCGGACGCGGTAACGTTTCACCCCGGCGCCGGTTATCACAACCTGATGGTGATGAAAGGCGTGTCTCTGCCCGAACGCCTGATGCCGCCGCACGAGTTGATCGGCGAAGGCATCCGCAAGCATATGCCGCAGGGCGAAGGAGGCCGGGAACTGGTTTATCTGATGAACCAGGCGCAGATCATCCTGCACCATCATCCGTTCAACCAGGCGCGCGCCAAAAATGGCGATGACGTGGTCAACAGCGTCTGGTTCTGGGGCAACGGTAACGGCCAACGGGAAACCCCGCCGGCCTTCGCCGAAAAAGTCGGGAAAGAAGGGGCGGTGGTCACCGCTTCCCTGCTGATGAAGGGCATGGCTCAGTCCGCCGGGATGTACACCCCGGAGGTAAAGGGCGCAACCGGTTTCCCCGATACGGATTACCGGGCCAAAGTGACCGCGGCGCTGGATGCATTGGTCACCCGCGACGTGGTGTTTCTGCACGTCGCCACCGCCGAAGTGCCTTCGCTCCACGGCAACATCGACGACGTGATTCTCACCATCGAGGATATCGACCGGGAAGTGGCAGGGCCCTTGCTGGATGCGGTGGAGGAAAACGGAGACCTCACCCTGCTGATGGTGGAGAACCACATGAGCTCGGTGAATCTGATGCGCTATACGAAAGATCCCGTTCCGTTCGTGGCCTATCCCTCGACCCGGGGGGCGGATGCGGTGGAACGGTTCGACGAGGAAATCGTGCTGAGCGGGTCGGAGCATTTCAAATCCGGCTCCGCTTTGATCGAAGCGTTCCTGCATGGAAAATTATGAGCGGCAACCTGATCGTACAAAAATACGGCGGTACCTCCGTGGGCACGCTGGACAAAATCCGCAAGGTCGCCCGGCGAATCAAGAAAAGCCGCGACGCGGGCAAAGACGTGCTGGTGGTGGTCTCCGCCATGGCCGGGGAAACCGACAAGCTGTTGGCCATGGCGCATGAGTTGTCCGACCATCCCAATCGGCGGGAGACCGACCTGTTGTTGTCCTCGGGCGAACGCATCTCCAGCGCCCTGCTTTCGATCGCCCTGCACAGTATGGGCTGTCCGGCGATGGCCTTGACCGGGCGGCAGATGGGGCTGTTGACCGACGGCTCCCATACCCGCGCCCGTATCCGGGAAATCAAAGCCAGCCGCGCCCTCGATATCCTGAAGACCAACCACGTGGTGGTGTGCGCCGGGTTTCAGGGGGTCAACGAGATGGGCGACGTGACCACCCTCGGGCGGGGCGGGTCCGACACCTCCGCCGTCGCTTTGGCGGTGGCATTGGACGCCGATGTGTGCGAAATTTATACCGACGTCAAAGGGGTCTATACCGCCGATCCGCGCATCGTGCCCAATGCCCGCAAGCTGAATATGGTATCCTTTGACGAGATGCTGGAAATGGCCAGCCTGGGCGCCCAAGTCTTGCATATCCGCTGTGTCGAGTTTGCCAACAATTTTAATATGCCGATTGTGGTCCGCTCCTCCTTCGATGAAACGGATGAGGGAACCCGGATCATTGAGGAGAATCCCGATATGGAACAACCGGTCGTATCCGGTGTCATGCATGACACGGATCAATCGAAAATCACCATCATGGGTGTACCGGATCAGCCGGGCATCGCCGCCAACATCTTCAACGCGCTGGCCGACGCCTCCATTTCGGTGGACATGATCATCCAGAACGTGAGCGCCGAGGGCCACACCGATATCTCCTTTACACTGGCCACCACGAATCTGCAGGAGGCCATGCCGATCATGCAGAAAAAGGGCAAGGCGGTACAGGCCAAGGATGTCACCTCGGATTCGAATATTTCAAAAATTTCCGTGGTCGGGGCGGGCATGCGCAGTCATTCGGGGGTGGCGGCCAGGATTTTCAGCGCCCTGTCCAATGAAGGGATCAACATCATGATGATCAGCACCTCGGAAATCCGGGTGTCCTGTATCATTGAAAAATCGAAGACCGAGCAGGCGGTGCGCGCCCTGCATGGCGCATTCAAGCTGGACGAGGAGCCGGAGCCGATTTCTCAATCCACTACCGGCGCCTCGCCCACGGCATGAACCTCAATGGCGTTGAGTGATTATGAAAAACATCAAAATATACGACACCACTTTAAGAGACGGGTCCCAGGCGGAAGAAATCGCCTTTACGGTGGAGGACAAAATTCGCATCGCCCACCAGTTGGACGACAACGGCATCCACTATATTGAAGGCGGCTGGCCGGGGTCCAATCCCAAAGACGTGGAATTTTTCACCAAGGTGAAGGCGGCCTCCTTCCAGCAGGCCCGCTTGGTGGCCTTTGGCAGTACCCGCTCGCCTAAAAACAAGGCGGACAACGATCCCAACCTGAAACATTTACTGGAGGCGGAAACCCCGGTGGTCACCATCTTCGGCAAAAGCTGGGACATGCAAGTCAAAGAAGCCCTGTCTACCAACCTCGACGAAAACCTGCGCATGGTGTCCGACAGCCTGACTTTCCTGAAAAAATACACCCAGGAAGTGATGTTCGACGCCGAACATTTTTTCGACGGGTATAAAAAGAATCCGGAATACGCCCTCAAGGTGCTCAAGGAAGCCGAATCGGCGGGGGCCGACTGGCTGGTGTTGTGCGACACCAACGGCGGAACCCTGCCCTGGGAGATCAAAACCATTTTCGAAGAAGTGCGCAAGGTCTGCAAGACCCCGCTCGGCATCCACACCCACAACGATTCCGAACTGGGCGTCGCCAACGCATTGACCGCCGTCGAAGCCGGGGCCGGGCAGGTGCAGGGCACCATCAACGGGTACGGCGAACGCTGCGGCAACTGCAACCTGGTGTCCGTCATTCCCAATCTCAAATTGAAAATGGGGATGGACTGCATCTCCAACGAACACATGAGAGGGTTGAAGGAACTCTCCGCATTTGTGGATGAGCTGGTCAACAAGGCTCACTGGAACCATCAGCCCTATGTCGGGAAAAGCGCGTTCGCGCACAAGGGCGGCATTCACGTGGCCGCCGTCCAGAAAAACCGCGAGACCTATGAGCATGTCGATCCGTCACTGGTGGGCAACCAGACGCGCATCCTGGTGTCCGATTTGTCGGGTAAAAGCAGCATCGTGCAAAAAGCGAAGGAATTCGGGCTGGACGTCGACTCGAAGGATCCCAAAATCCAGGAAGTGCTGGACCAGTTGAAGGCATCGGAAAAACTCGGGTATCAGTATGAAGGCGCCGAAGCCTCGTTCGAACTGCTGATGCGCGACGCCCTCGGGGAACGCGAACAGCATTTCGAATTCATCGGGTTCCGTGTCATCGTCGAGAAACGCCAGGAAGACGAGGCCCCCATCGCCGAGGCCACGGTGAAAATCCGCGTCAACGGGGTGCAGGAAATAACCGCCGCCGAAGGCCACGGACCCGTCAACGCCCTCGACAAAGCCATCCGCAAAGCCCTCACCAAGTTCTATCCGGAACTGGAAGAAGTCCGCCTGTTCGATTACAAGGTACGCATCCTGGACGAGAAAAAAGGCACCACGGCGAAGATCCGCGTGCTGGTGGAATCCGGCGACCGCGACTCCAAATGGGGAACCGTCGGCGTCTCGGAAGATATCATCGAAGCCAGCTGGCAGGCCCTGATCGACAGCATCCTCTATAAGTTGAGCGCCATACCCAAAGGGAAAAGCACCATGGCCTAACCCAACACGCCCAAACAATCGATGTAAGCCGAAGTTGTTTAAATAGAGCCTAAAATATCTAATTCCTTCATCTCAAGGAATTTTTTTAAAATGTTTTATAATCAGCGCCCCACCGGCCATAAGACTTTATAACCAACTGATTTATAAAAAAATTATAGGGTTTGTAGATCTGCCGCAGGTCATCCTCTTCGGAAGTGGCCCATTCCACTCTTTTTCCCCTCCGCGCCCCCCTAACCTATTCACTTATATTAGGTTATATCGCCTTTTAAATATCCGCATGTCAGATATCCATATTTCGATGTAAAACGGGCACTTAGGCCATTCTATTTCTTTTTCAAATTCCTCTTTACAGGCGGGGCTGTAACATTTACAGTAGAACTAATTGTAAATATAAAATTCAAGCATTATGAAAACCGGTCTCAGGGCGGTCCCAAAGCTGGGGTTTTATAATTCTTGAAAATTAAAAACAGCGGCCAGTGGGGATTTATGAATGCCATCAATTTTTACAGGTTTGGTTATGTATACCCATTTAGGCGGTTTTATTTTTTAGCCCAAATAAATTACATAAACAGTTTTTGTACTTTTTAGTTCTGTGGGTCTTGGGAGGTTATAACCTAATAAAAATAAGGAATGAAACCCAATGAAAATTATTAGAATCCCCTTTATTGTTCCCATTATTTTAATGTGTCTTCTAGGGTTTATTTCCCCCACCTGGGCAGACTCCGATGCCAATAAAACATATGTCCAGTTATTAAACGAGGTGTTTCAAACGGAACTGGTTTATCCCCAAGGTAAGGGGGAAGTACAAATTTTCCTCGAAGGCGCTTATAGCGAAGGCGATGAGGGTAAAGGCTACCACCTTCCGTTGGTCATTGAATACGGCATTACCGATTCCTGGCAATTGGGCCTGGATTGGACTTTGTTTCAACAACATAATCCGGAAGACGGCCACACCGGAAGCGGGACTGGAGACCTGGCGCTGACCACCAAGTATGCGTTTATGAATATGGGGGGTTCGGATTTCCATGCCTCCCTCAATTTCGCAGTCGAGTTCCCCATCGCGGATATCGACAAGCATCTCACCGAAGGGTTTACGGTATACGAACCGTCTATCAGTCTGGCCAAGGATTTCACCGGCAACAACAGCCAGATATTTACCCAAATCGGTGTCGGGTTTGTGGACCGGACACGGGAACCCACCGACCCTGCCGACAAGGTAACGATCCATGACGAATTCTTCTGGAGCTCCGGTTTTTTTATCCCTTACAACAAAGAAATTATATTTTCCGGGGAATTCAGTTGGGTGAGTGATGAATTGGAACCTGAAGGACACGAAAACCTGCTGTACCTGACTCCCGGCGTGTTTTGGTCCTTGCCGGGACATCATTGGGAATTTGGCCTCGCTGTGCCGATCGGATTAAATGATGAATCCGATGATTGGGGTATTCTTCTCGCGCTGATTTATGAATTTGATACACATTGATTCATCTTACTTGGGTGAAGGAAAAATAAATTATGGGTAGAAAACTGGCTTGGTTTTTGATGTTCCTTTTGTTCTTTTCGGTTTTCAAGTCCAGCGGCAGGGTTTGGGCTCAATCTGCCGAGGACCGGGATTGGTATCAAAAAGTCAAGGTCTATGCCGATTTGAGGTTGCGCCATGAAAGCTATTTCCGGGATGGCGGAACTGTCGTGGACCGGGACCGGCAAAGGATTCGGTTTCGCATCGGGGCCACACTCAACATTTCTAAAGGGCTGGACATCGGGTTCCGTCTGGCGACCGGCGGAGACAGCCCCATCTCCACCAACCAGTCGTTCGACGATGCTTTTGATACGAAGGATTTCGGGCTTGACCGGGCCTTCGTCGCCTATCAAACAGGACCGGCCAGGTTAATAGGTGGGAAAATGGCCAACCCGTTTTATAGCACCGAGGTGACATGGGACGGAGACTTGAGTTTCGAGGGTTTGGCGGAACAATTCCGCTTCCAGCTGGCAGACTCCACCAAGCTTTTTATAAATCTGGGCCAATTTGCCCTTGACAAAAATGCCACCGGACCGGTGGAACCTTTCCTCCTGGCTTTCCAGGCAGGGATTGAACAAAAATTCAGCGCCACTGTCAAAGCCAAACTGGCGGTGGCTTATTACGATTTTCTGCACGTCAAAGGCGTGGCCCTGCCGGTCGGCGGCACCGTTTTGGCCGAGGATTTCGATGTCTTGGATGTGCTGGGCGAATTGAATTTCGATCTGGGTCTCCCGGTCCGCCGGCCGGGATCAGGCTCCCCGCGAGCCGGTTCCCCGAACGCCTCTCTGGAAAGGACCTTCCACGGAAGCGTGGAAGGTCCTTTGTCATTTTGGCCGGGCCACCGCCGGTCAGAGAGAGGTTCGGAGCAAAACGTCCAGGTTGGCCCGGTAAAATTGCCGCACCGCCCCGGTGACCTTTTTATAAGCGTCCATGAAAGTGCCGGTCTGGTCCGCAGGCGTTTCTCCCGCATAACCCAACAACCTCGCCAAAACCGCCAGAGCGGCTTCATCCCGAGGCAGATGGCTGGCATACTGGTCCGACAGCAACCGCAGGGCGCATTCCACCTTTCTCAAAAAGTGATAATGCCGGCCCAGGCTCTCCGCCTGGTCATGGTTCAGAATCCCGTAGTTCGACAAGCATTGGATGTTCTCGAATACACTGCCGCCCCTTAATTTGGGATTGCGGTGACCGTGCATCAACTGCAGAACCTGCACCGAAAACTCGATATCCGCCAACCCGCCGGCTCCCAATTTCACATCGATGCCTTTTTTGGATTCCTGCGCCAATTCTTTTTCCATACGGTCCCGCAGGCGCGAAATCTCAATGAGCGACCCATACTCCAGCTTTGGCCGGTAGGTGAACCGATGCGCCAGCTGGATAAATTGTTCACCCACTTCGGCACAGCCGGCGATGAAACGGGCACGCGTCATGGCCTGTTGTTCCCAGATTTGTCCCCGTGAATTGAAATAATCCTCGTAACCCTTGAGCGACAGCACCAGCGCCCCGCCGCTGCCTTCCGGACGCAGATTGGTATCGATTTTATAGGGGGGCGGGACGGACGCCATCTGGCTCGACAATTGGTAAATCTTCTGGGCAATCGAAACATACCTGGAAACCAGATCCTCCGAACGGGAACCTTTCTTTTCGGCTATGTCTTCTTCGTACACGAAGAGGAGATCCAGATCCGAACCGAAGTTGATCTCCTGCCCGCCCAGTTTTCCCAGCCCGATCACGGCGAAGCGTTCCGGCAGACGGTTCGCCTCCGGGGACCCCAGCGCCTCGCGTGCAAACAGGTAAAGGGACTGCAGATAAATATCGGCCAGGTGCGACAGATCCGCCAGCGTGCCCGGCACATCCGTTTCATGAATCAAGAACCTCAGGCCAATGCGCAACTCCTCGCCCTGCTTGAACTGCCGGAGGCAGATGTTTTTCCCCGGTAAATCCGGGACCGCGGCCATGCGGTTTTTCAATTCCTCCATCATCATCGCCGGCGTTTTATAACGATACAGCGACTCCTGGTTGGAGATCACGTCAATCAGGTTCGGTTGCTGGATCAACAGGGCGGACAACACCCCGCTGGTTCCGAACACAATCAGAAGAATCTCCAGAAATTTATGATTGTCGTGAAACACGTTCAAATAGGTTTCGCGCGCATGGCTGGCCTCGATAAATCGCACCAGCCGATCCACTGCGGCGTCCGGATCGGGAACCGTGCGGCACAAATCCAGCAAGTGGGGTAAAATCGCGTAAAAAGTTTGGATGCTTTTTTCGCTGGCGTGGGACAACTCGGGGCCGTCCCGGAGCAGGGTCAAAAACCTGAAAGCGCGTTTGGGATTCCGGAAGGGATACACCTTCAGGGTATCTTCCGAAAAGCGGCCCTCCAGTTCCCGTTGATCGACCCATCGCTGGGCGGTTTCCCCTGCCGCCTGCTGGTCTTCGTCCTCGGTAAAGAGATGAGCGTACATATTTCCCACAAATTGCGTATGACGCTCAAACTCTTTATTCAACCGCTCGACCAATTCTGGATAGGTCTTGCCCTGAAATCCCATTTTTTTCGCCAGAACAGCGAGGTTCTTTTCATCCTTCGGAAGGTGATAGGTTTGCAGGCCGAAGGAAATCTGCACCCGGTTCTCCAGATTGCGCAGGAAATGATAGGCCTCCCGCAATTGTTCGCTTTCGGTTTCGGTCATGAAACCCCGGTCCTTCAATTTTTCTATCAGCGACAGAGTATTGGGATCGCGCAAACTCTGATCGCGGCCTCCGAAAAGCAGTTGATAGGACTGGACGATGAATTCCACTTCGCGGATGCCGCCGAATCCCAGCTTGATGTGGCCTTTTTCCAACTGTTTCTGTTTCAGGTCGAGGTCCACTTTTTTCTTGAGCGATTTGATCTCTTCGATGGCATTGAAGTCCAGGCTTTTGCGGAACACGAAGGGCCGGATCATGTTCAGAAATTCCGTTCCCAACGCCTGACTGCCCGCCGAGACCCGGGCTTTCAGTAAGGCCTGCCGCTCCCAGGTGCGTCCCCAGGATTCGTAATAGGTTTCGCAACTGGTGAGGGAATTGACCAGCTCGCCGCTCCTTCCCTCCGGCCTGAGGTCGAGGTCGACGCGAAACACATTGCCGTCCGCCGTGATTTCGTTAAGCGTTTGGGTTATTTTCTGTCCCAGCTTGGTGTGGAATTCATGATTGGACAGAGGGATTTGGCCGTTGTCCGGCCGGGTCTCCCCCATGCTGGAGGTGTAGATGTAGATCAAATCGATGTCGGAGCTGTAATTGAGTTCGCGGCCTCCCAGTTTGCCCATGGACAGAATCGCGAATTCTGATTCCCGTTGCCGGCCTTCCGGATCGGTATACACGGGTGTGCCGTATTTTTTCTTGAGGGATTTTATGGAATATTCGTAAGCCACCTGGAGGCAGACATCGGCCAGGTCCGACAGGTTTTCCACATGTTTGCGCAAATCCACGAGGCCCATCAAATCCCTCAACCCCAACCGGATATATTCTCGCCTTTTGAATTTTCTCAGAAGGACCGGGGTTCGATCGGTCAATTCATCGCTGTCCGCCAGAACGTAAAAATCGCGGTACAACATATCGCGGGTTTTCGGCTTGGCCAGAGTGTCGGAATCGCTCAACCAATCGACATACGAAGGATTGCTCAACAGCGCGTCGGTCAACACCTGGCTTCCGGAAAACAGCACGGTCAATGCCTGCAACAGGAAAGGCGAATTGGATAACAGGGAATACAGATGGTCTTTGTCCAGAATTTCTTTGGCCAGGCGCTCAAAATTATTGAGCGCGATGTCCGGATGGTACGATTGCGACAGGTGGCTTAGAAAGGACGAAAAAAACAACGGGTACCACCGGGCAAAGTGGGTGTGTTGGCTTAAAGCCGTCAGGATCCGCCAAGCATTGTCCGGCTGTTCGAAGCCGCACCGGGCCAATGCCGCGGCGACCTTTTCATCCCAGGGCTTTTTTTCGAACAGCCACGCTTCCAATGTGTTGGGATCGTTCATTCAGACCGTTGAATCGAGTGACAGGTTCTTCAATCTAGCATAGAAAAACCCCCTGGGAAAACCCAAGGGGTTTTAATTTTCCAAAATGTTATAACGGAATATCCGGAAGACTCCGGTCCGGGATTAAGCGTCGTAATACAGGAAAAACTCGTAAGGATGGGGACGCAACTGCATTTCGTCGATTTCGACCTCCCGTTTGTAGGAAATCCAGCGGTCGACCACATCCTGGGTAAACACGTCGCCTTTGAGAAGGAACTGATGATCCCCTTCCAAGACCTCGAGCGCCTCTTCGAGAGACGCGGGGAGCCGTGGGATGTTGGCCAGCTCTTCCGGCCCGAGCGCGTAGATGTCCTTGTCCAGCGGTTCGCCCGGATCGGTTTTGTTTTCGATGCCGTCCAGACCCGCCATCAGCATGGCCGAGAAGGCCAGGTAACCATTGCAGGACGGATCCGGGAAGCGGACCTCCAGCCGTTTGGCTTTGGGGCTGGGCGAATACATGGGAATACGGACGGCCGCGCTCCGGTTCCGGCTGGAATAGGCCAGAGTGACGGGCGCCTCAAAACCCGGCACCAGCCGCTTGTACGAGTTGGTGCCCGGCGCCACGAAAGCCGCCAACGCCCGGGAATGTTTCAGAATTCCACCGATGTAGTACATCCCCATTTCGCTGAACCCGGCATAGCCATTGCCGGCGAACAGGGGTTTGCCGTCTTTCCAGATACTCTGATGCACGTGCATTCCCGAACCGTTGTCTCCGAAAATGGGTTTCGGCATAAAGGTGGCGGTTTTGTTGTGCCGGCGCGCCACGTTCTTGACGATGTATTTGTACCACATCAGGTTGTCCGCGCATTTCACCAGCGAGGCGAACCGCATATCGATTTCGCACTGTCCGCCCGAAGCCACTTCGTGATGGTGGCATTCCATCTGGATGCCCACTTTTTCCATCAGCAAGGTCATTTCGGTTCGGATATCGTTCAGGCTGTCGGTGGGCGAAACCGGAAAGTAACCTTCCTTATAGCGCGGTTTGTAACCGAGGTTGGGGCCTTCATCGCGCCCGGTGTTCCAGTTTCCCTCGCGGGAGTCCACGTAATAGGCGGCATGGTTGACATCCGACTCATAGCGAACATCGTCGAACACAAAAAACTCGGGCTCCGGTCCGAAATACGCCGTATCGCCGAGGCCCGTCGATTTCAGATACGCCTCGGCTTTTTGCGCGATGTTGCGGGGATCGCGGGTATATTTTTCCTTGGTGATGGGGTCCACAATATTACAAAGCATGCTCAAGGTCGACGCTTGGGTGAACGGGTCCATGACGCCGGTGGCGGCATCGGGAATCACCAGCATGTCACTGGCATGGATGGCCTGCCAGCCGCGGATACTGGAGCCGTCGAACCCCAGCCCCTCCTCAAATATGCTCTCTTCCAACTCACTGGTGGGTACCGTGAAATGCTGCCACGTCCCCAGAAGGTCCATGAACTTCAGATCCACCATCACGGTGTTGTTCTTCTTTGCAAAATCTATTACCTCTTTGGGTGTCATCTGGCTCTCTCCTCGCTTGACAAAATTATCAATCAAACCTTCTTTAACGGTATCGAATAGGGTGACCGGACCGGGTCAGCAAAAACCCCGGTTTTAAATCGCGTCTTCTCCATGTTCTCCGGTTCGGATCCGAATGGTGTCCTCCAGATTGGTGATGAAAATTTTTCCATCACCGATCCGCCCCGTTTGAGCACTTTTAATAATCGCGTTGACCACTTCGTCCAGTTGACTATCGGATACGATAATGTCCAACTTGATCTTGGGAAGAAAATCGACCACGTACTCAGCCCCACGGTACAGTTCGGTATGCCCCTTCTGCCGGCCGAATCCTTTGACCTCAGTGACCGTAATTCCCTTGACTCCGATTTCGTTCAACTTGTCTTTAACTTCGTCGAGTTTGAACGGTTTAATCACGGCTTCCACTTTTTTCATTGGAAATTACCTCAACTTTAAATTTGAATGTTTAGTGTCGCCTGAAAATTCAGCCCCAAGCCCTCTCCCCGAAGCCCCCAGCCGGTGGAAGGGGGAGAACAAGCTATCCCGCTGATTTTTTTGGGATGAATCCGAAACCTTAACGTATTTTTTTCCTCACCACCAGAAAATTTTTTTAACGTCCGCCTCAAGCGATGCACCAGGTTCAATAGACCAATCAATTCCCATGCCGTTTCGTCCTTGAGCCGCATAAAAGAGAGATCAGTATAATTCATTTAAATATAATGAGTTATGGATTTTTGGAGGGGAAGGGTGGCATCCCATCACCCGGGACCGGGGACCATATGCTTGGAAAATAAACAAACAGGGAAGGGAAGTGACCAAAAAATACGCAATCAAGGACGCTCGCAAGCCCGGGTGATCTGGTTCAAAGCATCTGTCAACTCCTCCTGTTTCTGCCGGATGATGTCCTTATCGGCTTTGGGAGCTACGGTAATGGGGGCACCAAAATTCAAGGTCACCTTTGAAAACGGGAGCGGCAAAATGAAGCGGTCCCAACTGTTGAGCTCGTGCTTGGGGTGCGCATCATAGGATAAAGTATACACGGGAACGCCGGTCATGCGGGCCAGTTGCACCGACCCCACCTGCGCCCGATGCCGCGGCCCGCGGGAACCGTCGGCAATGATAATCACTTTGGCGTCTTTTTTTAAAAGATGGGCCAGTTCGCGGGTGCCAGGTATCGTGTTTTTGTAAGAGGATGCCCGGACCACCGGGTACCCGTACAGTTTTACGAGGGCGGCGAGCAATTCACCGTCCTGGCTGGGGCTGATCATCAAGGTGAATTTATTCAAGAACCGGTAATGATAAAACAGATAAAACAAATGGGAATGCCAAAAGGTATAGATGGCTCCACCCGGTTTCTCCTTGATTTCACGATCCATTTCCGGGTTTAAATTTTTAATTCGGAGGGTCTTGCACCAAAGGTGAATGAGGCCCCATAAAATGGGAGGCAGGATGTAATTACATAGAAGCTTTTTCATCGCGAACCCTGACAGGAAGATTCATGGCATCCGCCATACTGCTGGCGATCCGCGCCACCACCCCCGGCGAACCCAGGGATTCGCGAACCTGTTGCAACCGTTCCTTCACCTTCCGTTCTTTTTCGGGATCCTTCAGAACCGAAAGGGCCTCAGCGGCAATTCGTTCGGGCGTCACCTGTTCGTTCAGCAATTCGGTCACCACGCCTTCTCCGGCGACAATGTTGACCAGGCCGAAGTGGGTGATGTGGGCCAGCCTCCGGCCGATCCAATAGGTGATGGGATGCAACTTGTAGATGATCACCATGGGCACGGTGAACAGCCCCGCTTCCAGGGTGGAGGATCCGGAAGCCATGATGAGGAAATCGCTGGTGTTCATCACGTCATAGTTTCTGCCGGTCAGCACCCGGATGCCAAGGGGATTGTCCCCGAGCCGTTGGCGGATCATTGCCGGATCGATGCTGTCAGCGACCGGAAGCAGGAACTGGCATTGCCCCAACTCCCGCTGAATGATGCGGGCGGCGCCCAGCATATCGTCGAGCAGATAATTGACCTCACTCATGCGGCTTCCCGGCAGCAGGCCCACGGTTTTGACGGCGGGGTCGAGCCTGAAATCCCGGAGTGCTTCTTCGCGCGACACCTGCGGCCGGACAAAATCGATAAACGGGTGGCCGAGATATTCGACATTCACCTGCGCCTCGCGGTAGAGGTCTTCTTCAAAAGGCAGAATGGGGTACATTTTGGTGATGGCTTTGCGAATGGTTTTCACCCGACCCTTGCGCGACGCCCAAATCTGCGGGCTGATATAAAACAGCGCCGGACAATTCCACCGTTTGCACACTTTGGCGAGTTTCAAATTGAAAAAGGGATAATTGATCAGGATGGCGGCGCAGTACTTCCCCTTGGCTATTTCGCGGGACAGTGTGCGGAAGATTTCGATGTGGTGCCACAGACTGTTCACCAACTCAAACAGGCCCATGCCTCCCATACGATCAATATTGTACAGGGTGTGAACGCCGGCCTCCTGCATCTGTTTGCCGCCGACCCCCTCGAACCGGAGTTCAGGATGCCGGGCCTTGAAAGCCCGCACCAGATAGCCGCCGTGCAGATCGCCCGACGCCTCTCCGGCGACGATCAGGATTTGATCCGAATCTGTAACGCCCACTGGGATGCCTCAACCACAAAAGATTTTCGATCCGGCGAACGGCCGCAAGCGCCTGGCGCCCGCGTCAGACGCACACAATGGAGATGCCCGCCCGGTCCGCCTGCGCCACCACCTCATCGCGTTCGATCACCAGGACACGGCCGGCTTCCAACGCCAATACGGTGGCTTTGCCCCGGATCAGGCCCTCGAGGGTCCGGGGGCCGATGCCGGGACTGTCGTAACGGTAATCCTGGGAGGTGCGGCTGACCTTGATGACTTTGCATTCCTCCCGCCCGAGGCTGCAACCGCGCTCGATAGTCTGGTCGGTGCCTTCCACCGCTTCCACGGCAATGACGGTTTTGTTTTTGACCACGATGGTCTGGCCGATCTCCTGATCCGCCATGTAGCGGGCGATGGGGAATCCAAACTCGATGTCTTCCATTTCCTTGTCCGTCGGTTGCCTGCGGGTCAGGACCCCTTTTCCCGGATAGAGTTCTTTCATGCATTCCATCTGGTCCAGCACAGTGAACCCCCGGCTTTCGATTTCTTCGATGATTTTCAGCATCATGGATTTATCCTGGTGAGTCCGGAAGGACCAAAATATTTTAAGCGTATCCAGGTCAAACAGCTGGGGTTTGAAAATCATTTTCTTGTCCACCTTGCCGAGGATCAGAATATCCTTGATGCCTTCCTCTTCCAGGGTTTTCAGAATTTTTCCGATTTTGACGAGGCTGATGGAATAATTTTTTTCGACCAGCGGTTTCAGACAGGCGTCGATCTCATCGGTGAAGGCGACGGACACCACACGAAGGCCTGCCTCACGAGCTTTTTTAGCGAAATAGACAGGTATCTCGCCGGCCCCGGCAATCAGGCCGATCCGTTCAGTAGCCTGAGTATTCATAAGATGAAGTTACCGGGAAAGAAGGGTCTTGAATGAGTGCGGCGAGTCCATCCCGGGGGTTGCGCTCCGGGTTCGCATGGGTAGAACGGGTCTATCGTTTGTCCGGATTAATGAGAGATCCGTTTTTGCTTTTGGATTTGCTCCATAATGCCCAGCGCGATTTCCAGGGAATACAATTCGTTGTCCACAGTCACCTTGCGCGGCGTTCCGTTTTTTACGCAATCGATAAAATGCTGGATTTCGAGTTTCAACGGGTTGTCCTTGTGCACAAAAATGCGTTCGATCAGGGATTCCTGTTTGTAGCGGAGCGAATCCTTGGTCAATATGTAATCCGACGAAGATTGGCGGTGAACGTAAATTTCCTGATCGGTATAATCCAGGATGACATAGGAATCCTTCTGGGTAATCGACAAGGTGCGTTCTTTATTTTGGGATGCGCGGCTGGCCAGAATATTGGCGATACACCCGTTTTCAAACGCCAGCTGAACGCTGACCACGTCGTCTTTATCCGAAAATACTGACCGCCCCATCACGTTGACGCGGACCACTTTCGAGTCGATGAGATTCAAAATAATATCGATGTCGTGGATCATGGTGTCCAGCACCACGCTGTCGTCCTTCATTCGTTCGACAAAAGGCCCTATCCGCTTGCAGTCCACCAGAATGGGATCGTCCACCAGCTTGTGGAGTTCCTGGACGGCTCCGTTGAACCGCTCGACATGGCCGATGTGCAGGATCAAATTCTTGCGGTCAGCGAGATCGAACAATTCCCGGGCGTGGTCCAGGTTGTCCGAACAGGGTTTTTCCAACAGCACGTGGATACCGGCGTTCAGGACTTCCTTGGCGATTGGGTAATGCAGTTTGGTGGGAACGGCGACCACGGCCACGTCCACCTGCTTGAGCATGTCCTTATGGTCTTTACAAAAAGGAACGTCATAGCGCTCGCTGATGGCCTGCCCGCGCTGCTGGTCTTTATCGGCAATGGCGATCAAATCCACATCGCGAAGTTCGGAAAGGACGCCCACGTGGTATTCGCCCATTTTCCCGACCCCTAAAACTCCCGCTTTGATTCGACTCATTTATTGATAAACCCTCTTTTTGAATTCTTTATAAAATCAATAAGATATCGGATTTCTTCCAACAATTCAATTTCGCTTTCAATTTTTTCAACAGCTTGCGCGGTATTCAATTCGGATTCTTTGAGGATTTTGAAAGCGCTTTTGATGGCGGTGCGCACCGGCGGTGCAACCTTGCGGCGGCGCAGGCCCACCGCATTGAGACCGATTAGCCGAACCGGTATGTCCCCCACCAGGGAATACGGCAACACATCCTGGCCAATCGGGCTGAGGCCCTGAATCATGGACTGGGTGCCGATGCGAACATATTGATGGACCGCGACCATTCCCGACACAAATGCGTGATCTTCTACGACCACATGGCCGGAAAGTCCGGTCGAATTCACCACAATCACATGATTACCGATTTCACAATCATGCGCGACATGCGCGTAATTCATCAGCATGCAATGATCGCCGACGGTGGTGACGCCGTTTTCCTTTCCGGAACGGTGAACGGTGACAAATTCGCGGATGATGGTTCCATCGCCGATGCGGACGGAAGAAGGCACGTCCTCGAACCCGAAAATTTGAGGATCGCCCCCCAACGAAGCGCCGTTATAAATCCGGCAATTTTTTCCAATCACCGTTCCCTTTTCGATCACCGCGTTGGGCCCCACCACGGTGCCCTCTCCAATTTCGACCTCAGGTCCGATGGTGGTGTAGGGTCCAACCGATACATTGTCGCCCAAGACTGCGGAGGGGTCAATGGTGGCGTTCTTTGAAATAGTCACAGGAGATCGACCTGACGTGAGTAACGGGTTCGGATATCCGCCGGCGCCCAACAGCTAAGACCGGACCCGCGGGAAATCGGGCGCTCAAGGTTTAACCCTTCAATTTTAAATGGGAAATGGCTTAAATCTCAACCTTTTCCGAGGATCGCCTGGATGGTCCCCTGGGTGACGACTTGATCCTCCACCAGCGCCTTGCCCTCAAACCGGAACAAATCGCCCCGTTGCTTGACCTTGGTCAACTCCAAGCGCAGCACGTCGCCGGGAACCACCGGTTTGCGGAATTTGACCTTGTCGATCCCCGTAAAAAAAACGGAGGAGCGGCCCTCTCTTTTAAGAATACGCATCCCCAGAATACAGGCCACTTGAGCCATCGCCTCCACGATCAGGACGCCGGGCATGATGGGATACTCCGGAAAATGGCCCTGGAAAAACGGTTCGTTCATGGTCACGGATTTGATGCCCACAATCCGGGACTCATCATCACACTCGATTATTTTGTCGACCAGCAGAAAAGGGTATCGATGAGGAATGAGTTTCTTGATTTCGTTGATATCTAGCATGCAGGAGCCTCAATAAGAATTTGGTTGTAGAACGGGGATAAGTCACGGCCGACACCGGCTACCGGACGACTGCTGGGCGCATCACGGGTGCAACTTGTCATAGGTTTTAACAGCCAGATTAGTCAGGTCCAGCGCGGAATCGCTGTAAAACACCGCTTTCTTTTCGATCACCATGGTCAATTTTTTCTGTTTGCCCAATTGCTTCAATACTTCAAGCATTTTTTTGGAAATCTGTTCGATCACCTTTTTTTCTTTACGCGCAAATTCTTCCTCGCGGTCCTGAACGTACCGTTCAAATTCTTTTTTCTCTTTGAGAAAACTTTCTTCTTTTGCTTTTTTCAATTCAGGATTGAGAACAAAGCCCTGTTTGTTGAGTTCCCGAAGCATACCTTCCACTTTTTTCTTGCGCGCTTCGATGATCCCTTTTTCCTTCTTGAGTTCCACCCGGAATTTCATCTGGGATTTTTTGAATGACTTGGTTTCGGTGATGGCTTTTTGAATGTTTACAAAACCGATTTTAAGCTCCGCGGCGGAGACCTGCGGCGGCGACCCCATCAGCCCACCCGCGATCATCAACAGTCCCAATCCAAAAACACGGGTCCCCATTACCT
This sequence comes from Nitrospina sp., assembly GCA_004357365.1. Lineage (GTDB taxonomy): Bacteria > Nitrospinota > Nitrospinia > Nitrospinales > Nitrospinaceae > SZUA-226. The sequence continues at coordinate 4,047 of SMVT01000151.1, read as the reverse complement.
TTTCCTTTAACTCAAACATGACACCTCTTCGTTAGTTAAATCCTCAAAACGCACTTCCTGCTGAAAAATGAAATTCTGCGGCAGACTCTCCGGTTCTCTGATCCAATTTAACACCATACGCCAGCGATATCGGGCCGAAGGGGCTGAAGAACCGAATGCCGCCGCCGACGCTTTCCCGCATCTTGCTCAAATTGAAACGAGTATCGGTGGAAGAGATATTAAATCCCTCGCCGTATACATTGCCGCGGTCATAAAACGCAAACACGCGGAAGCTCTTTGTAAGGGGATACTGGAGCTCGACATTGAACAATAGCGACTGGTCGCCGCCCAGGGGGTCACCCACGATGTCCAGGGGGCCGACCTCTTGGATGGTAAATCCTCTCAGGGAATTGGCCCCACCCATGAAATACCGTTCAAAGGAGGGCAAATCTTCTCCGCTGTATCCTTCCCCGTATTTGATAGTACTGTGAAGGGCGCCCACCAGTTTGCCGAACAGTTTCTGGTAATAGGTGATCTCATAAGCGGCTTTATAAAAATTGGCACCGCCCAGGAAGCCGCCAGCGAACTCCAATCGTACCACATGCCTCCATCCCTGTGTAGGGTTGATAAAGTTGTCCCGGGAATCATGGATGAAGGTGGCTCCGATGCGGCTGGTGTTCCGGGTTTCGTTTTTCAGGGTCGAGGTGGGATTAACCACCTCCGAAACTTTCACCGTGGAATAGGCGTATTTCAACCCTCCCCAATCGGTTTCCGACAGGTTTTTCCCGAAGCGCAACCCGCCTCCCTGGGATTCGGTGTCAAAACTGAAAAAATCGGACCGCCGGTTGAACAGGTCGATCCCGACGGAGACATCGCTGTCAAACAGCCGGGGTTCGGTCAGACTGATGTTGAAATTGGTCCGGCGCGCGGACAGGTTGGCGGACAGGCTGACCTTTCTGCCGGTGCCCATCCAGTTGTTTTGGGTGATGGCGGCGTTGAAAATCACTTTGTCCACGGAACTGAACCCGGCTCCGAAGGAAATCGATCCGGTCGGCCTTTCCGTCACCGTGACATCCATATCGATCAACTCCGGCGTGTCGCCGCGGTGGGTATCGATTTTGACGTTTTCAAAGTACCCCAGGTTATTGATCCGCTGTTTGCTACGCTTCAGTTTTTTACTGCTGAACAGGTCGCCTTCCTTCAGGCGGAATTCCCGCCGGATGACGTTGTCCCGGGTGCGGGTGTTGCCGATCACGTTGACTTTCCCGACATACACCCGGTGCCCCGGATCGATTTGAATATCCAGATCGACAATCCTCTTTTCGTCGTCGATCAGGGCTTTGGGATTGACGTCGGCATAGGCATAGCCTTTCTCGGAAAACTTTTCAGCGATGCTCAACACGTCGGCCCGCAGGGTGGAAATATTGTACACGTCCCCCGAAGTGGATTTAAGGCCGGCCAGCAGATCCTTTGCTTTAAAGTCCGCCACATCCGATACGGTTATCTTTCCTATTTTATATTGCAAGCCCTCTTCTATCCTGATTTCGATATAAATCTCCTGCTCCTCGCGGTTGACCTCAATCGTGGGCTCGTACACCCGTACGCGGATAAAACCGTTGTCCTGATAAAACGCTTCCAGGCGCAGCACATCCAGCTTCAGCACATCCTTTTTATAAATTCCGGATTCGTCGATGAAGGAAAACAACCAGGTGGCCTGGGTTTCCATCACGTCTTCCAGATCGTCGGCATCAAACGTTTTGTTTCCGACGAAACGGATTTGGTCGATCTTGACCTTTTCGCCCTCCTCGATGCGGATGGTGACGTCCACCTGACCGTTGTCATTGATCTGGGTGTCCACCTCCACCTTCGCCAGGAAAAAAGCTTTGTCGTGATAATGCACCGTCAATTTCTGAATACTGTCATTCACCAGATGTTCTTTAAACGTAACCCCCCGCTTAATGGAAATCAGGTCCCTTAAATCCTGAGTGTCCAGCGCATCATTGCCGGTGAAGGTGACCTCGCCCACGGAAGGAATTTCCTTGACCACAAAGATCACCTCCACGCCGCCGTTCTCGCCGGGCCGGGTTTCCACCCGGATGTCGGTAAACTGTCCGAGGCTGTAAATCTGCTTGATATCTTTCCGGATGATGGACCGGGACAGGGGCTTGCCGACTTCGGTTTTGATGTAATAGAAAATAGTGGAGGAGTCGACCCGCTGGTTGCCCTGGATGTGAATCGCGCTGACCGTCGCTCCTTCATCCTGGGCCATCAGAGGCGAACACCACGCCACCCACAGGAATAGGGTCAGACATAACCCCGCCCGCCCGCGCCAAAAAGGCGCAGAAGCACGCAATCCCCCTATCGATGACCGAGTCAACAAATGTTCTCCCAGAATTTAAAATGAGGGCAAAAAAAAAGCACCGAATTTTACGGCAAACAATACCATAAAACTCAGTACTTTTTGAATGGAATCCGCTAGCGGTTGTCCTCCACCCGTACGGGCTTAGGGAACCGTATTCAGTGCGCCGGATTTCTCGGTAAACACGAGACTGTCATCCGCCAGGCCAACCTCAATCACCCCGCCGGATTTGAACCGCCCTTTCAGCATTTCGTCGGACAGAAAATCCTCCAAATGCCTCTGAATGGCCCGTTTCAACGGCCGGGCGCCGAAATTCTTGTCATAGCCCTTCTCGGCCAACCAACGTTTGGCCTCATCCGTCATATCCAGCGTCAATCCCTGCTGGATCATCTGCTCGTTGAGCACGTTCAGCTGGATGTCCAGGATTTGAGTGACGTCTTCCAGCGTCAACGGCCGGAACACGATCATATCGGTCAACCGGTTCAGGAACTCGGGATTGAACTCTTTTTTCAAATCCTGCTTGAGATCCTTCTCCATCTTGTCGAAGCTCAGGTCCACATCGTCTTTATGAAAACCCAGGGAACCCTTGTCCAGCGCCTTGGAGCTGATGTTGGAGGTCAGGATGATCACGGTATTTTTAAAATTGATGTTCCGGCCATAACTGTCCGTCAGGTGGCCGTCATCCATGATCTGTAACAACAGATGGAACACGTCGGGATTGGCTTTTTCGATTTCGTCGAACAGGACCACCGAATAGGGCTTGCGGCGCACCTTCTCCGTCAACTGGCCGCCCTCTTCATACCCGACATAGCCGGGAGGCGCCCCGGTCAAACGGGAGATGTTGAATTTTTCCATGTACTCGGACATGTCCAGCCGGATCAGCGCGTCGCGATGACCGAACAAAAATTCCGCCAGCGCTCCGGCCAACTCGGTTTTACCGACACCCGTCGGACCCAGGAACATGAAGGTTCCGATCGGACGCCGCATATCCTTGAGCCCGGACCGGGACCGGCGGATCGCCTTGGAGATCGCTTCCACGGCCTCTTTCTGCCCGACGATCTTTTTACCCAACTCTTCCGCCATATTGAGCAGACGGGTGGACTCTTTCTCTTCGATCCGGTTCAGCGGAATACCGGTCATGCTGGAGACCACAGCGGCGATATCTTCTTCGGTGATGCTCGGCTCGCTGAGGGAATTTTCCTGCTCCCACTTTTCCTTTGCCAGTTCCAGCTTGGAACGCAGTTCTTCTTCCTTGTCGCGCAATTCCACCGCCTTCTCGAACTCCTGATTCTCGATCCGGATTTTCTTCTCGCGCACCAGGCTATCGATCTCGCGCTGAACCTTCTTCATTTCCGGAGACTGCGACGCCTTCCGCAACCGCACGCGGGAACCTGCTTCGTCGATCACGTCGATGGCTTTGTCCGGCAGGAACCGGTCGTTGATGTAACGGTCGGCAAACCGCACCGCGAGGATGATCGCCTCGTCGGTGATCTTCGCCTTGTGGTGCACTTCATACGGCACCTTCAACCCGCGAATGATCTCGATGGTCTCTTCAACCGTCGGCGGGTTGACAATGATCGGCTGGAAGCGCCGTTCGAGCGCGCCGTTCTTTTCGATGTATTTGCGGTACTCTTCCAGGGTGGTCGCGCCGATACACTGGAGTTCCCCGCGGGACAACGCCGGTTTCAACATATTGGAGGCGTCCACGG
>SMVT01000150.1 GCA_004357365.1 Nitrospina sp. | reverse complement strand
TGGCTGGCTGTCAAAGCATTCAGGGTTAAGAGCCCCAGAGAAGGCGGACAGTCAATAATTACAAAGCCATAGCTGGAATCGAGGTGGCTCAGAGCGGCTTTCAGACGGGTCTCCCGGTGCTCCAGGTTGACCAACTCCACTTCCGCCCCTGCCAGGTCCACGGTCGATGGAATGATGAAAAGAGTTTCAATAGCGGTGGGGTATGTGACCTGCTCGATTGCCGCATTGCCGTTGATGAGATCGTAAGTACCCATTTGGGAATTGTTTAAAAACAATCCCAAACCGGCCGTGGCATTGCTCTGCGGGTCGATATCGATCAATAAAACCTTCTTGCCGGTGAGAGCGATACAGGCCGACAGATTGATCGCTGTGGTGGTTTTTCCAACGCCGCCCTTTTGATTGGCGATACTGATGATCTTAGGCATGAAATACCCTCGCGGATGGCAATTCCCCATCAAATTAACACAGGAATTCCAGCGGGACAATCCCTTTTCTGGTCTGATTCCAATGTTCCACGTGGAACATTTTGAATAGTACGGAAATATTTCAGAAATTAATTTGGCGGCAAGTGGCTTGGGGCCCGGGAGAATATTAAACGGTGGGACAGTAAGCTGGATTGTGATTCGATCACAACCCAGGTATAAGAGTGATAAGGGGGAATTAATAGACCGACTTCCTAAAAAAAGTAAAAATGTTTCACGTGGAACATTTTTCGATGACCATCATCAGGGAATTCTTGCCATCAAACCCGGCAACGGTCCGAGTGTCAACCATCAGGGCGCCGTGCGGATTATTCTTGGGAAAGTCCTCTATCTCCTCGGGGCTTTTCATTAAAATCATCCTCCCGCCTGCTTTCAAATAGGGCGATCCAACCGCCAGACAGGTCGCCAGGGAACCGAAACCTCGCAAGAGGACACGTTCGAACCGTTCTTTGAAAGTTTCCTGGCCGGAAAACTGCTCGGCTCGACCCTCCAGAACGGAGATTTCCTCAAAACCCAATTCTCGAACCACCTCCCGCAGAAAATTGCACCGCTTGCGCTGGCTGTCCAGCAGGGTCATGTCCATATCCGGAAGAAACATTTTGACGGGAAACCCAGGGAAGCCGCCACCACTGCCGATGTCGATTGTTTTGTGCGAGGGTCCGAGCCAGCGCAGGTATTGCAGGGAATCGAAAACGTGTTTTTCAAGAATCAGGGAGACATCTTTTTCGCTGACCAGATTGATTTTCCGGTTCCACTTGTGCAACACCTCCAGAAATCTTTGATTACGTCTAATCATCTCCTCTGAAAATTGAAATCCGCTCAATTCCAGTCGGGGATCGTTAAGTATCTCAAGAATTTTCTGGCTGGAGATCAAGCTCATACCAAAACAATATTAAAAGATGAACGCAAAGGAAAAAAATTCTATTCCTGCAGGGCTTTTTTAAATTCCTGGGTCAGGATGGGGAGGATTTTGAGGACATCTCCGACAATGCCATAATCGGCAATATCAAAAATCGGCGCCTCCGGGTCTTTGTTGATCGCCACAATGCATTTTGATGAAGACATACCGGCCAAGTGCTGAACGGCGCCGGAAATGCCACAGGCAATATACAGGTCGGGAGCCACGGTGCGTCCGGTTTGGCCCACCTGGTTCGAGTATTCGCGCCAGCCGCTGTCCACTACCGGACGGCTGGCACCTACTGCCGCCCCTAAAACCCCGGCAAGGGTCTCTATCAGATGAAAATTCTCCGGACCCTGCATTCCCAATCCCCCGGAGACCACGATCCGGGCCTCAGTAATGTCCAAAGCGCCGCCGCCCTTGACGATTTCCTTAAGATTAAGGAGACGGGATTGCCCCGACCATTCCGGGGAGTGGTCGATGATGCTGGCCTCGGTCTCTTTGGGAGCCGAATCGGGGCGAAAAACGTTGGGGCGAAGAGAAATAATGGCGGGATCGGGTCCGGAAAACTCAACCGAGGATAGGGCCTTGCCGCCATACACCGGCCTTTGCACGGTAATCCCGGTCCCTTCTATATAATCCAGACCGATACAATCGGTGGCCAATCCAGATCCCAGCATGGAAGCGAGCCCACTGGCCAACTCCTTACCATGGTTGGTGGCCGCCAGTAACACCGCCAGCGGACCCCCCTTCTTAATGCATTCCACCACAGTAGAGAGATAACGTGAGCTGGTGTAGTTCTCCAGTTCCGGATGGATCATCAACAGAACCTGGTCGACCCCCGACCGGACAACGGTTTGCTGGGCCGGGTCATTCGCCTGGGCGAGGAACAACGCTTGCACCTGGCCGCCGGTTTTGGCGGCAAGACTGCGGGCGGCGTGCACCGCCTCCAGGCTGGCCGGCTTGACCCTGCCGCCGCCATGCTCTATCACGACCCAAATATCCTGGTAACCAGCCATCGCGTAATTTAAATGGCCCGTTCGGGCTATGCCTTAAAAGTAGGGGATTGTGCTCAGTGATCCATCAACAAGGTTCCTTCCGAAAGCAAGGCACCTGATGATCGACTGTTTATTTTTTCAAAGTGGCTTTAAGAGAAATCTTCGGTCCGGCCAAAGCTTTGGATACGGGGCATCCGTTTTTGGCGGCCTCGGCCTCTTCCTGGAATTTGGCCTCATCGATATTCGGAATGGCCGCTTCGCATACCAGATCGATTTTGGTAATGCCAAATCCGCCTTCCACGGCTTCCAGGGTTACCGTAGCTTTGGTCTCGACGCTGGTCGGGTTAAACCCAGCCTTCCCGAGGCCCGCTGAGAATGCCATGGAAAAGCACCCGGCATGGGCGGCGGCGAGCAATTCTTCGGGATTGGTTCCGGAACCGTCTTCAAAGCGGGAAGGAAACGAATAGGCGCCCTCGTAGGCTCCGCTTCCCAGTTTCATGGTTCCCTTTCCCTCTTTCAAATTTCCTTCCCAACGGGCTTCAGAAGTTCTTGCAGGCATAATAATCCTCTCAAATTAAAAAGAGCCGGGAGGCCTCCCGGGCTCATCAATTAGTAAATGAAATGACATGGAAATTTTTCGGCACTAAAAAGTACCAGATTATCGAGGGTGGAACAAGTGGGAAAAGGCCTTTTTTCTTTTTAGGGAGGAGTTCTTACCGGGACCGGTGCAGGGTTTGGATCGCCTCCAGGAGGTCGCCCTTGGACACGGGTTTGATCAGGCACCGATCGAAATCGCCGGCCAGGTAATAGCCGTCATTATCCTCTCCCGGGTCGCCGACCAAGGCGAATATGGGAGTTTTGGCGGCCGCTTGACGGGATTCCTTATTGCGGATTTCCATGGTGGCACCGACGCCATCGAGTTGCGGCAATTGAATATCCATCAGGATCAAATCATATCCGCCCTGATCATAACTTTCGAGAGCGGCCAGGCCGTCATGCACTACATGGACTTCATAGGGCCCTGCTTCTAAAAACTTTTCTATCAGGCGGCAGGTATCGGGACAATCGTCGACCACCAGAATTTTCATTTTGTGGGAGTTGCCGTTTGGCGTTTCGGCATCGGCGGGAGGGGAAACCGCGCTTCCGGCAGGTTGATCCTCGTCGACATCCTGATGGCTGACAGGCGCTTCGGTTAGCGTTAGTTGAGAAAGGCTCAACAAGGCGTCTTCCGTCTCTTCCATGGATCCTTTTTCAAAACGGATGCTGAACCCGAAGAGGGCTCCCCCTTCCGGCCGGTTTTCGGCCCAGATGCGGCCGCCCATTTGTTCGACGAAACACTTGCAGATATAAAGACCCAGGCCGGTGCCGCCATAATTGCGCTCCACGTCGGGATCGCCCTGAGACAGGCGGTCGAACAGCGTATGGATATGATTTTCGGGCAGGCCGACGCCGCTGTCCTGAACCAGAAAGTTCAGCGTGCATTCCGATCCTTCATCCGCCGCCAGCTGAACCTGCACCTGGACTTCGCCTTCATAGGTGAACTTGATGGCATTATTAATCAGGCTGATGAGAATTTGCTCCAGCCGCTTGATGTCGCCGATCAGATATTGCGGCACATCGGGATTGATCCGAACCGTCAGGGGGATTCCTTTTTCCTGTGCGGTGAGGTTGAGCAATTGCATGGTTTCGCGCACCACTTCGTTCAGGTGAAAGGCGATCGGGTCGGGTTGCAGAGTACCTTCCCGCAATTTAGCCACATCGATCACATGATTGAAAAGGTCGCTCAGCTTTCTGGCCGTCTTCCGGTAAAAATTAAAACCCAATCTTTGATTGGGATCGAGATGCGTCTGATCCAGCCAGTCGCCCAGCTGGTTGAGGGTGTGAACGGGGGCCTGAATTTCATCGCACATGCTGGTCAACAGATCAGCCTGAAAGTTTTTTGCGCGACGGTTCTGATCCAGCTGCTGATCCAGCGCCTTGACCTGCCGGACATGGTCCTCCAATTCCTCCTTCTGTTCCCGGATCACCCGGCACAACTGGTCCATGACCAGGACCACCCGGTCGGTTCCAGGATATTTGGTGTGCAAGGAATTGATCTGCGCCTTCAACTCAGCCGGCAGTCCGGTATCTGATAAATCTTTTTTGAACAGGCCCCATTTGAACACGTGCCACCACCTTATCTCTAAGCCCGATCCGGGCGTTTCCAGTCACAACCTACCTTCTTAATGAGTTCAATAAACAAGCAATTTTATTGCCAAACCCTGACCGAACGATCAAGTATTCCATAACAACTTATTTTTTAAAAACATAAATTTTGCGGATGAAAAATATGTCGTCTCAGCGGCCGGATCCTGCCAATAATTGGCACAAACCGTTACCAAAATTGTGACAATGACAATGTAAATAAAGGAACATGAAAATCAAAAACTGTGTTGATCTGTAACCCTGCCAATGTAAATTTATAGGGGAGGGAAAGTTGAAATCGGTAATGGGAGGAGACTGGTCACTCAGGTGAGAAAGTACTGGCCGGTGGGTGTTTTAAAAATTTGATCGAGCGGAATGGATTCCTGCTTGATGAATCCCTTTTGCGCAAGCACGCCGCGTGACACCAGGTCCACCACCGCGCAAATGGAAGCGGCGGT
>SMVT01000149.1 GCA_004357365.1 Nitrospina sp. | reverse complement strand
ATCTCTTTTTTCAAATCGATATACGCCGTGGTCAGAAGTCCGCGCTTCATCGGCATCAGGTGCGGCGAAAATGTGACGGTGAGGCTCTTTCCCGCCAGGCCGCTCAACTCCTGTTCGATCTCCGGCGTGTGCCGGTGCTCGCCCAGGCCGTAAGCGGACACCGCTTCGTCCGCCTCGCAGAATTGCGTGGTCTGCGACAATGTGCGTCCGGCTCCCGAAACACCGGATTTGGAATCGACGATGATCGATTTCACATTCACCCAATCAACGGTCATGAACGGTGCCAGCGCCAGGATCGCCCCGGTCGGGTAACATCCCGGGTTGGCCACCAGTTGCGCGCCTTTGATTTGTTCGCGGTGCAATTCCGGCAGGCCGTACACCGCTTCCTTGATGACTTCCGGATTGAGATGCGGCGTCTGGTACCATTCGCCGTACACCGCGGCATCGCGCAGGCGGTAGTCGGCGCTGAGGTCGATGATCCGGCACCCGCCCTGCAACAGCGCCGGCACGTGTTTCATGGAGGTGGTGTGCGGCAGTGCGAGGAACAGGATGTCGCACTCCTTCGCCACATCCGGCGTCAACTTCACCAGGGTGCGGTCGATCCAGCCGGCGAGCGAGGGCGCCACTTCGGCGATATTTTTTCCGGCTTGCGACTCGGCGGTGAGGGTGCCGATCTCCACGTCCGGATGTGTCACCAGGAGGCGGAGCAGTTCGATACCCGTGTACCCGGTCGCACCGGCAATACTGACTTGTGCCATAACGGCTCCTTATGGGTGAGTCCGGTCCCTCGGAGTCACCGCTCCCGGCAAACGGAAACATCTACCGGATAGGATTATTGGGGATTAATTGTACAGGGAAACAGGAGACGGTTCCAGCGCCAGTCGCGCCAACCGGCGGAGTACCTCCGCTCCTAATTTAAAAACCTGGAATGCGAAAAGAGGGGATAGAGGACTCGGTAACGCGGCGGCCAATAGAGCTCCGGCGCCTCGCCGGGCGGGCCACGCCCGCAGGGGAATTTTAAAAACCTTTAGACGCGAAAGTAACGGAAGAAACACTCCGTCACGCCCCAGCCAAATCCCCTCCAGGCGGTAGCCTGGTTAACGCTTGGAGAACTGGAACCGCTTGCGGGCCCCGGCGCGTCCGTATTTTTTACGTTCGACTTCGCGTGAGTCGCGCGTGAGGAATCCCGCTTTCTTGAGGATGGGACGAAGATCGGGATTAAACACCAGCAGGGCTCTGGAGATACCGAGCCGAAGCGCACCGGCCTGTCCCGACAGACCGCCGCCCAAAACGGTCGCGGTGATGTCGAAGGACTCCAGGTTTTCGGTCAACACCAGCGGCTGGCGCACGATCATCTCGGCGGTTTTCCGTCCGAAATAACCGCCCAGGTCCCGCTTGTTCACGGTGATGCTGCCTTCACCGGGCTGAATCCAGACCTTGGCGATGGCTTCTTTGCGTCTGCCGGTTGCGTAATATTGATCTACCACTGATTAAACTCCATCCCGGGATCGGCCCCGGTCCTAATTGATGATGATTTAAACGGAAACCGTTTCGGGTTTTTGTCCGCTGTGAGGATGGTCTTCGTTATTGTAAATCCGGTAATTGTTCCGCAAGGTGCGTCCCAGCCGCGTCTTGGGCAACATGCCGTTGATCGCTTTCTTGAGCAATTCGCGCGGATTCTTTTCCATAATTTGCTTGGCGGTTAAGGTCCGCAAATGCCCGATGTATCCGGTGTGGTGATGATAGACTTTTTTGACCCACTTCCGCCCGGTCAATTTCACCTGGGCGGCGTTGACGATGATGACATTGTCACCGGTATCGACATGCGGGGTGTAGATGGGTTTGGTCTTGCCGCGGACGATCGCCGCCACCTTGCTGGCCACCCGGCCCAGGGACTGGTTCGCCGCGTCGATCAGGACCCACTTTTTCACCACGTCCCGCTTGTTGGCTGAAAACGTCTTCATTGCAAATCCGGATCAATCAATGAGTAAGGGTTTAGAACAGGATATGATAAGAAATCCCGGTCGGCCTGTCAACCGGGAAAGCGCGGGATTCAGGATTATTTGTAATATACCGCGACTCCCTTATAATAAGGGCGGTCATTCTGTTTGCAACCACCGATCGATACCCCGGACATCCCGGACCGCAACCCCAGCGGCCCGTTTCGTTTTCCCAGGAGCCCCATGCCGGACCAGAAACCCGAAATCGTTGAAAATCCAGCCACCGCCCCGGCCGCCACCGCCGCACCCGGCACGCCTCTGGACCGGGCCATCGGCCGGGCGAAGGCGTATCTGCTCTCGCTCCAGCATGCGGACGGCTACTGGCTGGCCGAACTGGAATCCAACGCGACTATGATCGCGGAATATGTGTTTTTCATGCATTTTATGGGGATCTGGGACCCCCGGCGGGTGGAGCAGTGCCAGAACACCCTGCTGAAGACCCAGCAGGCCGACGGCGGATGGCCCTTGTTTTACGGCGCGCCGAGCGATATCAGCACCACGGTGGAATCCTATGTGGCGCTGCGCATGGCGGGGATGTCCCCGAAGGCGAAGGCGATGGCCCGCGCCCGCAAATGCATCGCCCAACTGGGCGGAGTGCGCAACGCCCGGGTCTTCACCAAAATCTTTCTGGCCATGCTGGGACAAAGCGCGTGGGACGACCTCCCGGCCATGCCGGTGGAAATCATCCTGCTTCCCAAAAGTTTCTACTTCAACATTTACGAGATGTCGAGCTGGTCGCGTGGGACCGTGGTGCCGCTGACTATCGTCGCCGCCCATCAACCGGTGTGGCCGCTGAAACCCGAACACACCGTGCCCGAAATTTTCACCGAAGCCGACCGTGACCTGTCGGTGCAATCCAAAAAGAAGGGTCTTAACTGGCCGAACTTGTTTCTCAAAATCGACCAGCTGATCAAGTTTCTCGGCAAGTCGCCGGTCAAACCGTTCCGGAGTTGGGCGCTGAAGCGGGCCTTGCAATGGACCCTCGACCATCAGGAACCGGAAGGCGATTTTTCCGGCATTCAACCGGCGATGCTCAACTCGATGCTGGCGATGAAACTGATGGGCTACGGCAACGACCACCCGCTCATGGTCAAAGGCTACCAGGCGATCGACCGCTTCATCATCGACCGCGGCGATCACCTCATTTTCCAGGCGTGCGTCTCGCCGTTGTGGGACGCGTCGATTGCCTGCAACGCGCTGATGGACGCCGGTCTGCCGGGGGACCATCCGGCGATCGTCAAAGCCGGGGAATGGATGCTGAGAAAACAGGTGACGCGGCCCGGCGACTGGACCGTTAAAAATCCGAATACCCCGCCCGGCGGCTGGGCCTTCGAGTTTTACAACGAACCGTATCCGGACTGCGACGACACCGCGGAAATTCTGATGGCGCTGGACCGCACCGGGATTCCCGACACGGAGTGGAAACGTAAAGAGATGCAACGCGCCTTCACCTGGCTGTTCAGCATGCAGAGTAAAAACGGCGGCTGGGCCGCGTTTGATCAGGACAACGATCATGAACTGTTCAACCGGATACCTTTCGCCGACCACGGCGCCATGCTCGACCCGCCCACCGTCGACGTCACCGGGCGCGTGCTGTGGATGCTCGGGCGCATCAACCACAACGTCAACGATCCGATGGTGCAACGGGCGCTGCAGTTCATCAAGCGTGAACAGGAGTCCGACGGATGCTGGTTCGGGCGCTGGGGCGTGAATTATATCTATGGAACGTGGCTGGTGCTGACCGGGCTTCGGTCCATCGGCGAAGACCCCAGCCAGTCGTACATCCGCAAAGCCGCCGAATGGCTGAAGGCGCACCAGAACAAAGACGGCGGCTGGGGCGAAACCTGCCAGAGTTATGCCGAACCCTCACTGCGCGGCAAAGGCAAAAGCACCCACTCACAAACCGCGTGGGCGGTGATGGGCCTGATCGAAGCCGACGAACCGCACAGCAACGCCGTCAAACGCGGCATCGAGTACCTGGTGCGCAATCAACAAGAGGACGGCTCGTGGTACGAAGACGAATTCACCGGCACCGGTTTCCCGCGGCACTTTTTTATCAAGTACCACCTGTACCAGATCTTCTTCCCCCTCATGGCCCTCGCGCGCTACCGAAATAAGACCGGATAATAGATTTTGAGCATGTCACCCTGAGTCCTTCGACTGGCTCAGGATAAACTCCGCGAAGGATCTATGTTTGATTTTATGGTTTCAAAACCCAGATTCTTTCCTTCGGCAGACTCAGGACAGGCTTTGTTGCCACTCCTCAGAATGACAAATCTTTCCCCTTGAACCTGTCCAAGAGTTGCAGGCAAATCCCCCCAACCCCCTTCAGGAAGGGGGAGGCGTTTAACTTTGGCAACTGGAATTTTTAATAGTGCCGTAGCAGTTCGATGGCGGAGCGGGTGCGGAGGAGTTGTTCGGAGGCGGAGGCGATGACTTCGCCGCTGGCGATATCCACCAGCGCCAAATGCACGTCGATGTTCGCGCCGATGTCCAGCAGTTTGCCTATGACCAGCGCCTGCGCGTTCATCGCCTTGCCGATGCGCTGGATTTCCTCGCTGGTATATTTGAAGGAAGGTTTCAGGTCCAGCCGCTCGAGCGTCGCCAGCACTTCGCCGCGTTGCGCCACGCGGAAGGTCTTGTTGCGCGTCATAGCTTCCACCACCCGGTTGGCCAGGTACTGACCGAGGATCGGCACCTTGTCCTTGTCGTCCACCAGATCCAGCACCACCACCTTGTTGATCTCGTACTCCGCCACGTCGCGGGTAATGGCGTCCACCAGATCCTCGGATTTTTCCTGGTAATACTCGGTATCGGTCTCGGGCGTGAACCACCTATCCCAGAAATTGGACGGGCCGAACTTGACCTCACACCCGGCCAGCAGGCTGCACGCCGCCACCAGCGCGATCAGGCGGAGAATCCTGGATTGGAGTGTTGCCATACGCGGAAGCTTCCTCATAAAGTGTTGTTTTCCAAATGATTATGCAAAACCGGTGCCGGATTGTCAAGTCCCCCGTAGGCTCCGGGAAAATCGCACAACCCTTTATATCCAATGAGGTTCGAGGTCCGAGCCTCAGGCCCTGCTCGGGCCTCCTGATCGAGCACTCAACCCAATTAGGGAAAACTTTGCCCGCGACCGCCTTATTTTTCCGGATGCGGGTCGATTTTCTTAGCGGCCCGCATTGGACCGGACTGAACCTTTTTTCAGCTCGTTTGAAGGGCGCGTCCATGGACGGGGCCGGGTGAACCGGGTCCGGGAGTGGCGCGAGGCCGGCTTTTGCGGTATAAATAGAACTATACATTAAACATTCGCTTGGGACGGGGGGAGCGGTTTGCCGGTCGGGCAACGCTCAATTCCCTGGTGCGATGTGAACCGGCCGCAGGCATAACCGGCGGCCCTCAAAGTGAGGTGTCCCATGCGAATTTTGATCATCACCGTGATCTGCCTGGCGCTGGCGTCGCCAGCCTCCGCCGGCCTGTACAAGTGGACCGATACCGACGGGAAGGTCCATTACACCAATGATCCCAGCCAGATTCCGCTGGATCAGCGCAATAAGAAGGACATGAAAAAATTGTCCTCCACTCCGAGGGAGGACGCGAAGCCATCAACCCCCGCTGCTCCGAAGCCTCCGCCGGCCCGCAAAAAAATCAAGGCCCTCAAACAACAGGGCACGGGATTGGATACCAATAGGGTGAAGCAGTTGCAGAGACTGATGCAAAAGAAACACTACACCCATTAAGAAAAGGTGTGAGAAAAGGATTGTGTATGTTGAAAAGCGGTGTGTTTGGATTGATCGGATGCTTGCTGTTGACCGCCTGCGGCCCGGACCAGTCGGCGGAAGAACCCCTGCGCCTGCCGGAACGGGAAAAAACCTGGGTCAGAACCGAGCAGGTGGAGATCACCAAACACGATGTCCTGTCGCCCAAGTCAGGAGCGGCGATCCATATCCCCATCAACGAGGCCCTGCAGAACCAATTGATGCAGACCCGCGGTCCCGCACCCCAATCCCCGGTCAAAGACATGGCCTCATGCCT
>SMVT01000148.1 GCA_004357365.1 Nitrospina sp. | reverse complement strand
TATATGTTTTATTTTTCAATCCTACAACTTGCTGCCGGTTTATACGGTTTACGAAAATATTTTGTTTCCGCTGTTGCTGAACGATTTAAAGGAATCGGACGTCCGGGAGAAAGTCCGATCCCTGGTTGATCAGGTGGGACTGTCGCCTCAAATCAATAAAAAACCCACGGAACTTTCCGGTGGCCAGTGCCAGCGCGTCGCCATTGCCCGCTCGTTGATCAAAGACCCCTCGCTGGTTCTGGCGGACGAGCCGACCGCCAATCTGGATGCTGAAAACTCTTACCATATTCTTGAATTAATGTTGAAGCTCAACCGCGATTTCAAGGCCGCATTTATTTTTTGTACGCATGATGAAAAGGTAACTAAATACGTCCGGCGGGAAGTACGTTTGGAGGACGGCACGATTGAGTGGGACAAGAGCAACCAACCTGAAGGGTATTTGGCGTGATTTTCCAGATGGCCCTTAAAAACTTTTTAAGGCAGGGAATGCGGGCGTTTCTGAACGTGTTGGTGACGGCTCTGACCATGGTAGCGGTGGTTTTCAATATTTCCTTGTACAATGGATTTCTGGATCAGGCGATTCACAATATGGTGACCACGGATGTTGCCGGCGGCCATTACCGCGCGCCTGAGTTTGATCTTCTTTCCCCCACGGAATGGGAGGATCAAACCTTCAAGACCCCCGGCATTCTTTCCTCGCTTCCTTCCACGGATAAAGCGGAAGTGTTGCTTCTTCAGGGACACATTTTCCCCAACCGCCGCCTGTTCCCGGTGCAATTGCGGGGTATGGAGATGCAGCAAACCCTCCTCGATCTCCCCTTTGACAAACTGGAGGAATGGAATGCGCCGATTGATGATGTTATTCCCATCATCATCGGCAAGCAGATGGCCGATAAATCCCACCTCAAGCTGGGTGATTATGTAGTCATGAAATGGCGGGACCGATTCGGCGCGGTGGATGCGTTGGACGTTCAAGTGGTGGATGTGGTCCCTCTGGTCAATGTGCGGCTGGACCAGGGCGTGGTATGGTTGCGGCTCGACCATCTCCGCAAGATCACCCATCGCGAACAGGAAGTCTCCTGGATCGCCGTGAAACAATTTCAGGGAGCCATCGCCAATACGGAGTTTCAGGCGCCTGAAATTCTTCTGAAAGATATTCTGGACATGATCAAGAATGACCGGCGTTTCGCGGTCATTATCTGGATCATTCTTATTTTTCTGGCCGGGATCAGCGTTTTCAATACCCAATACCTGAACATTTTCAAACGCCAGCGTGAAATCGGCATGTTGATGGCCTTTGGCATGCCCCCAGCCCGAATTGTCCGTTTATTTACGGTTGAGGGAAGTCTGGCGGCGATTTCTGCGGTGGGCGTGGCTTTGGTTCTGGGAACCATTATCTTTACCTGGTTCCAGAGTGTGGGATTGGATGTTTCCCATCTTTCGGAAACCAATATTCCCATACGTGAAAATATTTTTCTCAAGATTGATCCGGTTGAAGTCATTTTGTCCGCAGTTATCATTGTCGCCATCATGATTTTTGTCGCCTGGGCCCCGGTTCGGAAAATTTCGATGTTGGACGCCACCCAGGCGCTGAGAGGCAGGGCCATCACATGATCCGCTGGATACTGAAAGGAATCATGCGCGACAAGACCCGGTCCCTATTTCCGTTTATCGTGGTCACCGTGGGGGTGACCCTGCTGATTTTTCTTTTGGGGTTCATGGAGGGGGTTTTCGGCGGCATGCTTGAAATCACCGCCAAGCTGGATACCGGCCAACTGAGATTTGTCAATAAACCGTTTTATGATGAAGAACATCTGATTCCTCTCGACCGTTCCTTGGCCGCCCAGAACAAAACCCTGCAATGGTTGGAGAATAATGGTGACCCGCGAATCGAGTGGTCGCCACGGATACGGTGGGGGGCGATCATGGATGTCCCCGATGAAAAAGGCGAAACTCGAAGCCAGACTCCCGTGATCGGCATGGCCATCCAAATGCTGGATAAAAATTCCCCCGAACGCGAGCGGTTGGGCCTGGAACAATCGCTGGTCGCAGGAGTGATCCCTTCGCGGCCGATGGAAATGCTGGTGGGGTACAAACTGGCCGAAGCTCTGGAATTGAAACTGGGTGATACCGTTACTTTGTTGGGTCAGAACTTCGACGGGGGTATGGCCACCGATAACTACAAGGTGGTTGGCTTGATGCGGTTCGGTATAACGGCCATGGACAAGAAAATGGCTCTGATCGACTTGGCCGATGCCCAGCGAACGTTTTATATGGAAGATATGGTTACCGACATCCTGGGATATTTACCACGGAGTGTAAGCTATAAAAAATTCGATCGCCTCAAAGAGGATTTAATAAAAAACCTTTCCGCGCTCAAACAAAATCCGCCCCGGGAGTGGGCTTCGGATGACGAACCAATCGTTTTATCCGTCCTCGATCAGAGAAACCTGCGGGAGTTGGCGGTCAAGTTTGAATTGGTCAAGAAAGTCGTGGTCGGTGTTTTTACCTTCATCATGGTCCTGGTTCTTTGGAATGCCGGACTTTTAAACGGTGTGCACCGCTACGGTGAAATGGGGCTCTTGCTTGCCTTGGGAGAAACGCATGGCAAGTTAATGATTCTAATGGCCATGGAAGCGCTGATGATTGGTGTTATGGGCTCCGCCGCAGGATGCCTGATCGGAGGCGGGATCGTGTACTATCTACAGGAGGTGGGAATCAGCATGGGCTCCATGTTCGAACAAACCGGGATCATGCTTAACGACGTGATGCGCGCCCAGTTCAGCTATAAAGCCTTTGTGTTTGCGGTGATCCCGGGCATCGCGGCCAGCGTCGTGGGAAACCTCATCGCCAACCTCGCTATTTATCAACGCTCGGAAGCCAACCTGTTTCGTGAATTGGAGGCGGGATGAAGAAAAATATCCTGAAAGGGTTCCTTTGCTCGGCTTTCTTATTAACCCTCATTGGTTTTTTGCTGTTACCACAACGCAGCCAGACAGAAGATACGAAGGCCTTTCGCCTGTTGGTTGAAGTGGACAACAATATGTGGGCCACCACCAAGTATATCGACGGCCGCCTGATCATTGACAACGGCCGGCGGATCAGGGAACTGGCCATGGAAAGTTGGATGGAGGGTGTCACGCGCTCTTACAGTTATTACAAATCCCCGCCCAGAGAGCGCGGAACCAAAATGCTGAAACTGGACAAAAAGCTTTGGATGTATACGCCGCAAACTGACAGGAAAATTCTGATCGCCGGGCATATGTTACGGCAATCCATGATGGGGAGCGATCTTTCCTACGAAGATATGATGGAGGATGAAAAATTAAGCGAAGCCTATACCGGGACCATCGATGGCGAAGAAGAGTTGGAAGGTGTGAAAACCCTGGTGATGACGCTCAAGGCCAGGAAGAAAACCAAGACCTACCAGATTCTGAAAATCTGGGCTGACCCGGTTAGGAAAATCGTGCTCAAGCAAGAAGCGTATGCCAAAAGCGGGAAACTGCTCAAGCTCATTTACTTCAGGGAATACCGGCGCGTGGGAAACCGGCTGTTTCCCCGGAAGATGGTCTTCCACGATATGCTGAAGAAAAACACCCAGACCACCTACATGTTCGACAAAATTGAATTCGACGTCACCATTCCCAAAAAATATTTTTCCATCCGCATTTTGAAGCGCTGAAACCCCTGGTTTTTCAATAAGATTTATTTGCTTGAGCGGCTCCTTTTACCTTTATACTGAATATAAGGATCCATCCCATGTTTTCGTGATGAGGAGACGCAAGATGTTTGGTACATTTCACGCCATCCATAATGAACAGGGCAAAACCAACGTGGTCATTTTTCTGGTGGGAATGGCGGTGCTCGCCTTTTTGCTCCATCCCAAAACCAGCCCGTTTGCGGACGATTATTACAATTTCAAAGCCGAGACCCAGTTGAAAAAATTACACAGCAGTTGTTCGCTGGTGTGGGCCGCCGGCGGACAACATAATGTGTCGTCGGCCAATAAGAATAAAAAAGGTTCGGCGGCGGAATGCGATCTGGCGACCGCCGTTTTAAAACCCTACAATTTCATCCACGACACAGATGTTGTGATCACCATCAACAACGGCACCCGGGATGGGTTTTCCGCCACCGCCAAACATAAAAAAGGAACCCAGACGACGACCATCGGCGCAAAAGGGGAAAGCGTTTCCTGACAACGCAATAATTTTTCACTTGAAGAGGTGTAAATGCAGATGAATGTCAAAACCTTGCAGAACGAAAGCGGGAAAACCGCGGTGATCATTGCGATTGTTCTGGCGGTGATCGCTTACCTGGTGTATCCGGGAACCAGCCCGTTCAAGGCGGATTATTACAACCTCAAGGCCGAGGGCAATTTGAAGGATTTGCACAGGGCGTGCAACCGTTATTGGGCCGAAGGGATCGCGCAAAGATTAGTCACCAAGGCTACGGGAATCAAAAAGGTAGTCGGGGACTGCAAACTCGAAAGAATGGTTCAGGATCCCTTCAATTTTGTGAAACTGGAAGGGATGGACATCCAGATTATCGACGGTTCGAAGGGCCGCTTCCGGGCCACCGGCAAACACGCCGAAGGGGACAAGGTTCTTAAAATCAATGCCCAGGGAAAAATAGAACCCTGAACCGCGCATTATCCCGCCGTTGAAATGTTTTTCTCCAGCCACGCCAGAGCTTCGTCGGCACTCGCCGCCATCGCCGCCGGAGTGTCTTTAAACTCGTCCCATTCGTGATCGGGGTTGAGGACCAACAGCGGTTTATCGTATTCCAGCGCCAGTTGAATTTCCGAACGCGTCCCTTCGCCGCCGGGAAATGCGACCACAACGGCTGACGAAAGAATGATGATGGAGTTACGGCTGGCGGTTTCTTTTCCCGAGGGGCCCGAAAGATGAAGATGGGTGTAGACGGGGATATCCACCCACGGGTTGGGATAACCGTCCGGCGGAGAGTAAGCCGACCGCGCGGCCGGCGTGTCGCAGGGTCCGGAAGCGGGGATCACCCCGATCACGTTTCCCTTTCGGTTCGGAGTTTCGGCAAAGGCCCGGGAAACCGCGGCCATGATGCCCCCGCCGCCGCCGTTGATCAGGTCACAATCTTGCCCGGCAAGCCATCGCCCGATGGGTTCTGTGATTTGCAAATGATCATCGGTCCCCGATCCGATCACCCCGACCACGGTTCTTTTTGTTGGCATAACGGTTGGCGAATCAGTTGGAATTGTCGTACCCGACCCGGGCGAGAATTTTCAGAATGTGCTCCAGGTGGGTTTCCGTGTTGGCGGACGGGGTTTGCATTTCGGGAGTCTTCAAACTCACCTCGTCTCCCCGCCGGATCAGATGATACGCCAGCGAAGCGGTTTCTGATACCCGGTTTTCGAGAGTTTCCGGTCCGACGATGGCATTGGTTTGTGGATCGAGGATATTGAGGAACAGCGTGTAGTTGTGCAGACCTCCTTTGGAAAACTCCTTGACCCGGAGCGCTCCCGTTTTAGCGCTGGATTTCCAGTGCACCGCCGCCATCGGGTCGCCCGGTTGATACTCCCGGATCGAATACAAATCGTCACCGGCGAGGCCGATCGTTCCTTCGCCCTCCTGGGAATATTCTTCAGGAGAGGGCAGAATCACCTCTTTGATGATCGGAAAAATCAGCGTCTCCAGATGGATCCGCAGGGTTTTAGTCTTGACGAAAAATCCGAACGGAAAACTGGTCTTCAAATGGACACTCAGTATCCGTGCCGGGCCGCGTTGGAGTCCAGTAAAGATCAGGCACCGGTCCACGGACGACCGCGGAGGCAGCTGATACACATAAGCCGAGGGCCCGATGTGGTAACGCCCTTTCGGATCCTGCGGAAATTCCACATGCAGACAATAGGAAGGGATTCTTTTTTTGGAATTGGAGATTTTCAGGTTGAGCGGATAGGAGTCCTCTGGATAAATCGTTTTGGGCAATGAGGCCTGAACGGATATTCCTTTAAAGGTCTGCTCGGACAGCACCCCCGACACGGCAATAAAACTGCAACACATGGCGAGAATCAGGTACAGCAGATTATTGCCGGTATTGATGGCGCCAAGCCCCACCCCGAACAATAGAACGATAAACCCGCCGCCCTCGCGCGTCACCTGGAGCGTCCGATTGAAATAGGAAAGGGTGAAGACCGGTTTGTAATCGAGTTTCTTTTGCAAGGCGCCCCAGTGTGTGAAGGTTGAACAATGACAAACTAAACGGGGATTTCCATCTGATCCATAATGTCCGTAATTATGGCGGAGGTGTCGGACACGGCCCGTTTGTGAGTTCCATGGCGCGACTCCGGGATGACGCGGTGGCACAACACCGGAATCGCCAATTGCTTGATATCGTCGGGAATGCAGTAATCGCGACCGTACACCAGAGCCCGCGCCCGGGCCGCCTGTTGCAGGATGAGGCCTCCCCGGGGACTGACGCCCAGAGCCAGATGCGGGGACTCGCGGGTGGCGGTGATCACGTTCAAGATGTAATCGGTCAGCACCGGTTCGATTTTCACCGCTTCCGCCTGGCGCTGGAGGTCCAGAACGTCGGCCTTGTCCAACACCGCATCGATGTCGCGGATATTCTGGCTGGGAGACCTCTGGGTCAGAAGTTTGCGTTCGTCGCCGGGCGCCGGGTAGCCCATGGAAATGCACATCATGAAACGGTCGAGCTGAGATTCCGGCAGGGGATGCGCGCCGTGACTCTCGATCGGGTTCTGAGTGGCGACTACTATAAAAGGATCCTCCAGTTCATAGGTCTGGTTGTCCACCGTCACTTGCTTTTCGTTCATGGCTTCCAGCAGAGCGCTTTGGGTGCGCGGCGAGGAGCGGTTGATTTCATCCGCCAGCACCAGATTCGCGAAAATGGGTCCCTTGTTGAAATGGAAGGTGCCTTCCTTCTGATTGTAAATGGACACTCCGACAATGTCGGATGGAAGAATGTCGTTGGTGAACTGAATGCGCCGGAAATCGAGATTGACCGAATGCGCCAGGCAGTAGGCCAGCGAACTTTTACCGACGCCGGGAACGTCTTCGATGAGCAAATGGCCTTTCGCGATCAACGCGATAATGGCCTGCTCGATCACCTCCGGTTTGCCGATGATGACGGATTCGATGTTTTTCTTCAGCCGTTCGACGGCTTCCTGTGCGGACTTCATGCGTTCAGGACTTCCAGGACTTTCTGCATATCCTCGTACACCGCCTGCCGGTTTTCCCGCGTGTACGCGCGGAGGAGGTATGCCGGATGATAGGTGAGCATCAGTTTCATTCCCTCGAACTCATGCCAGGTGCCGCGTTCCTTGGTAATGGCCACGTTGCGGCCCAGCAGGGTGCTGGCGGCGGGTTTGCCCAGGGCGACAATGACTTTGGGGCGGATGGCCTTCAGTTGTTTGATGAGAAACGGTTTGCAGGCGGCCACTTCGTCCCGTTCGGGATCCCGGTTGCCGGGAGGCCGGCACTTGACGATATTGCAGATGTAGGTGTCCTTTTCCCGGTCGAGAAGCATTCCCTTTTCGATGATTTCCGTCAGCTTCTTGCCGGCACGGCCGACAAAGGGCAGGCCCTGTGCATCCTCATCGGCTCCCGGTCCTTCGCCGACGAACACCAGATCGGCATGGGGATTGCCCGAACCGAAAACGATGGTCTGCCGGTTTTCGCACAGTTTGCAACGCTGGCAATCGCCCAAATCCTCGCGCACCGCCGCGAGTGAAAGTAATTCTTCGGGGTGATCCTGAGGTTCTGAAAAAAGTGAGTCCTGGGTCATCCGGGATTCCGAGGGTTCAGCGGAGCGGTCTTGAAAATAACCGGTCGGGACGGCCATTACGGGTAATTCGCTCAGCTCATGGTTCAAAGGAATATGGGTATGGCCCGATTCCTTGAGAAAAAGCAGGTAGTTCTTCAACTGCCGTAGTAGAAGTGCGCGCTCGGTGGTCGGTACCATGTCTCACAGAATAACAAAAGATGTTATTCTGTCAATCCCCTTTAAATGATTGAAATATAAAGTTGAAGGTAGACAGGAGGCCACTGTCCCGGTTTGGCTTCCGGGTTCTCTCAAAAGCCTCATGAGTTCCCAGTATACCAACACCGGGTTAAAACTGGAATGGGCAATGTATCGGGCCGCCGCTGGGAAATCTGTTATCTTTTGATTTGTTAGACCTTCCGGCTTGCTTTATAATCAATCAAAAATTTTGGAGAGACGCCATGTCCGGTTTGAAAAGCGCCTGGGAAATCAGTCTGGAAAAGTCCGACAAACTGCTTCCTGGAGGAAAAAAACGGAAAAAACTGACCGCCAAGCAAAAAGAGCAGATCGCCGAGATTCGCAAAGAGTGCAAAGCAAAAATTGCGAACAAG